>JAADYV010000073.1 GCA_010092855.1 Chloroflexota bacterium
CTTCCAGCGCGAAACCGGGCGGCTGCCGCTGGCCGTGCTGAACTACGTCGCGGCGCTGGAACACCAGCCCGCCCAACTGCTGGCCCGCGACCGTGCCAAGACACTGCGCAACCTGGGCCGCGCCTATGCCGGGCTGGAACGCTACGACGAAGCGCGCGACGTGTGGACAGAAGCGCTCGAACTCTCGCAGGAACTGCCCGACGAATCCCCGCAAGAGATCGCGCTGACGCACCACGCCATCGGCGAAGCCTACCGCAGCCAGGGCCACTACCGCGACGCGGAAATGTCGCTCCGCGAAGCACTGCACCACCACTCGGACGGCAACCTGGCCCAGGCCGAAACGTTGCGCGCGCTGGGGCAAACGATGCACGCCGCCGGGCGTCCCGAAGCCGCCATCCAGCCGCTCAAGGACGCGCTCGACATCGAAAAGGCCCAGTCGCCCCAGTCGAATGCGCGGCTGGTGAACACGCTGCGCCTGCTGGCCGATGCCCAGGAATCGCGCCACGACCTGAGCGCCGCCGTCGCACGGCACCACGAAGCGCTGGTCTACATGGACCGCCGCACCCAGCCGGTGCCCTATGCCGACACGCTGCGCACGCTGGGCCGGTTGTATCACGCCCAGGAAGAATTCGAAGCCGCGCACAAAGCTTATGCCGAAGCGCTGGAAATCGAGAACGACCACGTCCCGCGCAGCGACGAGCGCGTGAGCGCCACCTTGCAGGCCATTGCCACCGTCTACCGCGACCAGGGCGACCTGGAACGCGCCGCCGAGTACTACCAGCAGGTGACCGGCTATGCCAACTACTCCCGCCGCGCGACGGACGACCTGCGCGAAACGCTGGACGAGCTGGAACGCCGCCGCGCCATGCTCCAGGCCGCACAGCAATCCCTTACCTTGCTGGATCGCAGCGACAACACCGGCCTCAAGGACCTGGTGTTTATCATGGCCCTCATCGCGCGCTCCTACGCCAACCTGAACCAGCCACAGACCAGCGCCGAAGCCATCCACAACCTGCTGGATTCACTGGCCGAATACCACGACGACCTCGACACCGACGCCGAAGACCCGGACCTGCGCGCCCTGGCCTGGCTGGACGCTGCCGCTGACGCCGACCGCTCCGACGATGTGCGCGCGGCGCAGCGTGCATGCAACCTGGCCCACAAACTGACGTCCAACGACAACCTGCGCTGGGTGATCGAGCAGTTCGCACAGTCATTGTCGCAAAACTGACCGGCGCACACCTGACCGGCGGCAACGGTACATCACGCAAACAAACACGGGGCACCCTGTAGTGGATGCCCCGGTTGTTGTTTTGCGTTGGCAGTTCGCGCGAGTTTTAGTTGCACGCGCCATAGCCGTAGTTCAGCCCGGTGCTGTACGCCTCGACGCGCTGTTCGGGCCGCCCATGCGCGCGCGGATTGAACCACACCGTCAGCGCATCGTAATCGGAACCTACCTCCCACATCTGCTCTGCGCCTTCTTCCAGGTCGCCGGGATCAAGGCAGACGTAGCCCTCGCAATACGACGCATACGCGGCATATGCCCCCGCGAGGCAGTCCGCCTGGATTTCCAGATTGACCGGATACGTCGAGGTCGCATTGATGTAGTCGATGTTCTGCAAGATGCCCAGGTTGGCCTGCACCGCGTGCCCCCACTCGTGCGCAATGATGATCGCCGCCGCAAAGTCCCCAATCTCGCGCTGTGCGATGTCCAGGAAGAATTCGGGCAGATAAACCGTATTGTCCATTGCGCAGTAGACGGGCCCCATTTCTTCCTGCCAGTCTCCACAAGCAGTCGACAGCGATGCGCGCGTGGTCAACACGACATCGGGCGTATAGTAGATAAACCCACCCGCTTCAAACGCCGACGACCAGAACAGGTCCAGGTCTGCCGACACATACTCAACCAGTTCGTCGATGTCCCAGTTATCATCCTGCCTGCTGGGCTGGCCGTTGTTCCCATCAGTTCCGCCATTGCCGGGACTTCCCCCGCCGCTGCCACCGTAGTCACTGTCACTGCCCATATCGAACAGGTTGCCCATGTACACGCCATCGGCATACACGTCACCCTGCCCGGTGACATACAGCTCGCTATAGCCCCAGCTGTAGCCCCACGCGCCATACCCCTCGCCTTGCGACATGATCGTCATTGACGTATACACATAAGCCGCGCAGTCCCCAAAGGTCGCATAAAATGGCACCGTGCTGCCCCCGGTCGGGAAGTAATACACGCATTCCGCGGTGTCATATTGGGCGCTGACGACTGGCACCGGCGCAAGACCCACCACACTCCCAGACACAACCACCATCACCATCAAACCCATCATCCAGCGTCTCATGAGATATGCTCCTTATTGATATCCGCTTGTGATTGTCGATATGGTGGCCCCGGCCCACATGCCAGAGGGTTGGCATGAAGCTACCTGTAGCATACACCAGGTTAGATGCTCCAGACAACCGTGTAAAAAATCACAAATAGATTGAACTATGCAGCTATTACGGAAATTTGAGGTACAATCAATACAGATCGCGGCACTACGCAAGGAAGCATCATCATGATACCAGAAGAACAGCTAATCGAAGTCTTCAAAGCACTGAGTGATCCCAATCGCTTACACCTGTTCAAGTTATTGCTCATCAGCGACCGGACCAATTCTGAGTTAATCGGGGAAACCGGCCTCAAGCAAAACCTGCTCTCCCACCACCTGAGCGCGCTGGCCGAATGTGGCTTGATCCACGCGCAGCAAAGCATCGGGGACGCCCGGCGACGCTATTATTGCCCCAACCTGGACATAGTCAGCGCGGTCAGCCGGTGGTGGCGTCTGCACAGCCCATCCGACCAGCGCCCACTGCCCAGCCTGCCAAAACCGTTGACGGTGTTGTTCCTGTGCTTGCGTAACGGCGAACGCTCGCTCATCGCCGAAGCGGTAACCCGGCACATGGCTCCCAACGCGCTTATCCCCTACAGCGCTGGGGTCCAGGTCGCGAATGATATATCGCCGTTGGTGGGTGAGGTTCTGCGGGAACACAAGCTGCCCACCGATAGCCTCAGCACCCAGACCTACCATGCGCTGACCGAGATACCGTTCGACTACGTGGTTACGGTGTGTGACCGGGTTCATGAACACCCACTGCCTATCGAGTTTGCAGACGCGCAGTACCTGCACTGGTCGCTGCGTGATCCGCACGAGGAAGCCAACACGCCCGCCGGACAGTTGATCATCGCGCGCGAATTGTTCACCGAGATCGAGCAGCGGCTGGCGTTTTTCGTGAACTACATGGCCCACACCAGCGAGGGACCGTAGGGTGAACGAGCTTGCAGCGTAGGCTGTCCGCCGCTACACTCTGCTAGAATAACAGCATGATCGACATGATTGTTTAGGAGAGAGCCATGCCGCACGACGGTATTGTACCGGTACTACCAGAGACACAAGTGGCCGGTCGTGTTGTGGGATGGGGTTTTGCTCTTAACTGATAGCTGATCGCTGACAGCTTTTTTCATAGGAGGTCCTTTTCGATGCAACGCCGTAGCCTGATCTTCAGTGTTTTTATCGTGCTGAGTGTGTGCCTTTACTTGCTCCCGCCGACCGTCCGGGCCAACAGCCCCGACTGCCTGCAAAACCCATTTGGGCCAGGCTGCACCGCCGGGCTGCCCAGCACCGAGTACCAGTTGCTGCTGGACGAGATGCTGCTGCACCCGGAACCAAATGTGCGCCCGCTGGCCGTGAATATTGACGAAATCGCGCGCTTCGCCTTCCGCAAGATTGTCGGCGGGCAGGCTACCATCTACGATGCGCCGGGCGGTAATCCCGTCGGCAGCATTGCAGAGGGGTTCAACTACGTCACCGTGACCGGCGTGCAGGGCGACTGGATTCAGGTTAACGATGGGCAGTGGATGCCCGCCAGCCAGTTAGCAGTCGCGCGGCCCAGCCAGTTTACGGGCGTGTATCTCGATGGCGAGCTGGATTACCCGATGGCGTGGGTGCTGGTCAACCACTACCCCAGCCCCTATCCCGGTGCCGCCCCGGACCAGACCCGCCCGCTGGTTGACCGCTACACGCGCGTGAACATCTTTGCGACGGTGGTGGTCGACGGCTGGGAATGGTACCTGGTTGGCCCAGAACACTGGGTGCGCCAGACACTGGTCGCGCGCGTGTTGTTCCCCGACATCCCGCCCCAGGTCAAAGGACGCTGGTTCGCAATCGACCTCTTTGAACAGGTGTTGATCGCCTACGAAGAGAATACACCCGTCTTCGCCACGCTGGTGTCGTCTGGGTTACCGGATTGGGAAACCAACGAGGGCGTCTTCACCGTCTGGTCGCGCCAGGTCAACGGCCACATGAGCGGTGCCGAGGGCCAGACCGATTTCTACTCGCTAGAGAACGTGCCCTGGGTGATGTACTATGACAACGCGATCTCGCTGCACGGCACTTACTGGCACGACGGCTTTGGCTACCGGCACAGTCATGGCTGCGTGAACATGTCGATCACGGATGCGCACTGGGCCTTCACCTGGAGTCGTGACGGGGGCTACGATACGCCTTACGTTTACGTCTACAGTTCGGGCGAATACCGGTAAACACACGAAAAATCGCAGGGCGTAGTCGTGTGGGCTGCGCCCTTTTTTGTTGCGGTGTATGATTGGCGTGTATCGGCGAGAGCACCGGAGGAAACGTCATGTTACGACAAACGAGTCGCGCTGCCCTGCTGGCCGTTGCCTTGATTCTGGCACTGGCCGTCGCGCCAGCCACGCTCCAGGCCCAGGGCGACGAGGAGCAGATTGTGTTGGAAGTGGCGCCCGATGCGCCGCCAATCAGCGGCTGCCACACCCCGCGCGATTCCGGCCCCTACCGCACCATCCAGGCTGCTGTCGACTGCACCCTACCGGGCGACACCGTCGCTATTGCGCCCGCCCGCTACGTGGAAAACCTGGTCATCGTCCAACCTGTGTCGCTGTATGGCACCGACCCGGCCACGACCGTGATCGACGGCGGCGCAGCCGGCAGCGTGATCACGATTGACGAACCCGTCCCAGTGTTTATCTTCAACCTGACGCTGACCAACGGCTTCGGAGAATACGGCGGCGGCGTGTTTACCTACGACGGGGAAGCGGTGCTGAGCAACTGCGTCATCAGCGACAATGCTGCCGAAAACTCAGGGGGCGGGCTATACACCTACCAGGGGGCGATATTCGTGCTGGATTCAATAGTGCACGGCAACACCTCCGGGCGCATGGGCAATGGAGCCGGGGTTTACGCTTACTCCGGGACGCTGTTTCTGGAAAACGTCGAGGTGAACGAGAACCACGCGGATGAGGCGCTGGGCAGCGGCGGGGGCGTGTACAACTACGAGGGCGTGTCATTCCTCGTCGACACGATTGTGAGAGACAACTCGGCGGGCAGAAGCGGCGGGGGCATCATCACCTACAACGGCACATTGACGATGGTGGGTGGCGAGCTGGTGGGCAACGCCGTGGCTGAAACAGGGGAAGGCGGCGGCGCATACACCTATTCTGGCGATCTCACGTTGGACAACGTAAACGTCAGCCATAACCAAGCCGGACTGTCGGGCGGCGGGGTCGGGACACGCGGCGGTTACCTGGTGCTGCACCGCGCCACCATCACCAACAATATCGCGGGGGGGCCGGGCGGCGGTGTCTTTGTCTATTCGACCCACACCCGCATCACCGAGTCGTTCATCACCGGCAACAACGCTCGTCTCTCCGGCGGCGGGCTGTACATCACCGGCAGCACGCTGCGCCTGATCGAAACGCGCATCTCCGGCAACGAGACCGGCGTCAGCGGCGGCGGCTTGTACATCGCGCGCACCGAATTCCGGGATAATTTCGAGAACATCATCGACGACAACACCGCCGTCACCACCGGGCCGGACATTTTCGAGCAGCCAGAATAGCTCACACATAACGCACACACCGGGCCGTTCAACATGAGCGCCCCGGTGCCGTGATGATGAAGTTGTGCGGATAAGTTCGGAAACAGATGATCCTGGCGCGATAGTGCGGGGTTAGGACAGCCGGTCGTGGTCCCGGCGCGGCACCAGTTGGTGGCGTCCGGGCAGCACGTCGTAGTCGCGGTAGCCCAGCGTCAGGCCATCGGACAGGCGGGTGCAGGTCCCGTTGCCGTTGTCCCGCCAGAACTCGATCCCCGCGGCACGACGCGACCGCATGATGGTGTCCCAATTCACATTGCGAAACTCGATACGAACAATGGCGCTCATAGTGTCCTCCCATGACACGGTTGATCTCATTGTACACCTTGTGTCGCTGCGGGAGGGGTTTTCGGGCCGCTTTTTACCAGAATCGTTAATAGATTTAAGAAGTTATTTACAAGTGGCCAGTCCCTTGCGACTCACGTAGGGGTTGCCCCCCACCCACCAGCGCCAGGGCATCGAGAACCAGGGTTCGAGCACGCGCGGCCCCATGCCGATGCGCGGCCCGGTGCACACCACCCCATCGGGCACAGGCTCGCCCGCTTCGATCCACAGGCCGGATTCTGTGCGCGTCAGGTCAAGCGAATTGTGCTCCCCTGTGATGTCCAGCGCCAGCGCTAGACGACCGGGTCCGCTGGTCCATTCCCGGCGCGGACGCCCGGCACGGTTGGCGGCCATCACGTCCTCACCGTCCAGCGGTTCCACTGCGCGGATCAACACCGCCGCCGGGTGGCCCGCTGGTTCGCACACCACGTTCAGCAGCCAGTAGCGGCCATAGATCAGGTAGACGTAAGCGTGGCCGGGATCGCCCCACATCGGAAAGTTGCGCGGGGTGCGTTTTTGCCGCCCGTGCGAGGCCAGGTCATCGTGCCCGGTGTATGCTTCTGTTTCCACAATGCGCCCGCTGAGCCGCTGCCCGGCGAACGGGTGCACCAGGATCGCACCCAGCAGGTCGCGCGCCACCAGCGTGGCCCGCCGGTTGTAGAACGCGCGGGGGAGAACAATTGGGGCTATCATACGCGCCACACCGCCCGCGCACCGATATCGGTCCGGTAATGGACGCCATCGAAGTAGACGCGGCGCGTGGCTTCATAAGCCCGCGTGATGGCCGCCGGCAGGTCCGGCCCCACCCCCGTCAGGCCGACGATGCGCCCGCCGGTCGTCACCAGCGAGCCATCTTCGACAATGCGCGTTCCGGCATGGAACACGGTCACACCCGCCGGGAACACGGGAGCCTGGAGGATCGGCAGGCCGGGGTCGGGATGGTGGGGGTAGCCACTGGTAGACATCACCACGGTGACCGATGCCTGGGGACGCCAGCGCACCTCGATCTCGCCCAGCCGCCCTTCCACGCACGCTTCGATCACGTCCAGCAAGTCAGATTCGAGCAGGGGCAGCACAGCCTGCGCTCCTGGATCGCCGAAACGCACGTTGAGTTCCAGCGCCATTGGTCCCCCGGCGGTCAGCACGATGCCCAGGTTCAGTACTCCCCGGAACTCGCAGCCTTCAGCGTGCAGCCCGCGCAGCGCCGGTTCGATGATCTCGCGCCGCACGCTCTCGGCCAGGTGCGGCGTCAATGCCGGGGCGGGCGCATACGATCCCATGCCGCCGGTGTTGGGACCCACGTCGTTATTGTACAGGCGCTTGTGATCACATACGGCGGGTATCATGGCAATCGTGCTGCCGTCGATGAAGGCCATCACCGAAATCTCTGGCCCGACCAGCCGCTGCTCGATCAGCACTTGGCGTCCGGCCCGGCCCAGCGCATTTCGTTCCAGCAGCGAGCGCAAAATGCCTTCCGCGTCCGATTCGCCGCGCGGCAGAAACACGCCCTTGCCCCGCGACAGCCCATCGGCTTTGATCACCACATCGTCGTAAAGGTGGATGGCCAGGAACTCCATCGCGCGGTCAATATCGGTAAACAACTCGTAAGGCGCGGTCGGCACGCCATTCCGGACCATAAGCTGTTTGGCGAAGCTTTTCGAAGCCTCGATCAGGGCGGCTTTGCGCCGCGGGCCGAAGATGCGCAGCCCTGCCGCCTCGAACTGGTCCACCAGGCCGCCCGCCAACGGTTCCTCCGGCCCGACAATGGTCAGATCGACCGCCTGCTCTTCGGCAAAATCTAGCAGGCTAACAATGTCGGTGGCGTCGATGTCTACATTCTGCACCCGGCGCGCGAGCGTGGCGGTGCCGCCGTTGCCCGGCGCAACACTGATCCGGTTGATGCGCGGGGATTGGGCCAACTTCCAGGCCAGCGCATGTTCGCGTCCCCCGCCGCCCACGACTAACACGTGCATGTGGTTTTCCTCCTGCTTACGACGTCGTCTGTTCCCCACATACACCACTACTCCCCAACACAAAAACTCGGTTGCCTCTCACTCCCGCCAGGTGTACAGGATGAAGAAAACGTCGTTGTCGTCTTCGTCATCGTCCCCACTGTCATCGTCCTCGCTGCTGCCGCGCCACACTTCGATCAGGTACGTCTCGGCGAACGTATCCCACGCGGCCCAGTCCGCCGTCGTGTAGAGGTCGTTGCCGCCCGTGAACCCGGTCCCGTCATCGTCTTCGTCGCCACGTTCGAGCTTGCGTCCGAATTCGTACACGAAGAAGTAGTCGGCTCCCGCGCGCCAGTCGGCGGCGATTTCCTCCGGCGTGCCCGCGCCCACCGTGCGGCGGGCATGGTACCAGCTATCCAGCAGCGAATCCGGGCGGCAGCTCACACGGTCATCGTCGCAGTAGAGCGTGCGCGGCTCCCACAAGAACCGGACGTCGCTGCCGCGCGGCAGATCATTAACTTCTTCGATCCCGGCGTAGTGCCAGCCCAACGTGTAGCGCAGGTAGCCGTCGCGGTAGTCCTCGCGGGCCGAAAAATATTCGTGAATGCCGCTGCGGATGAAGTCGCGCGTGCCGTCCATCAGCATGAACACCACGACCAGCGCCACCATTGCGCGGATCACAAAACCTATGTTGAGCGGCTTTTCCGGCAGACGGCGCAAGCCTTCCAGCGCGATCCCGGCAACAACCGCCAGCGGTGGAAACATGTACAGTACCAACCGCGTTTGCAGGTTGATGTACGAGCCAAACGCCGCCGTCACCATCCAGCACAACGTCATCACCCCGACCAGCAGCAGCGCCCGCCCCACAACCGTTCGCTCGCGACGGGTGAAGCGCCCCCACGCCAGCGGCACCAGCGGCACCAACACCAGGAACAGCGGCCCTGGGTCAGCGGCATAGGTCCCGGCATTTTCCAGGCCGAGGACCGTCGCCACGACAGGCATAATTGGGATTTGCCACGCATTGGAACCGTATATTAACCCTGACTCGGGTTTACTGTACCATTCCTGGCGAATGCTGTCCATGCCACCGCCGTCAAACGCAAACGGGAACAGCGGGTTGTCGTACCAGATCGCGTTGCGCGCCAACCAGGGCAGCACCAGGATTCCGGCTACCACGCCGATGATCGCGCCGCGCCGAAAAATGGCAGCCAGCCCGTCCCGGCGGCTGACCCACAGCACCAGCACGCCAAACGCCACGCCCATCCACACCGCCGTGTACTTGGTGCCCCCCGCGAAGCCCAGCACCAGCCCCAGCGCCAGCGCGGTCTGCCAGCCGGGGATCGACTCCGGTGGTGTATGATCTTCGGAATCATCAGGAGTCGCGTCGCTAGCGTCCGGCGGAACGGCAAACCCATCGATCAGCAGCAGGCCCACCATGCTCAGCCCCATCAGCATCAGGTCCACGTAAGCGAACGTCAGCTCGAACCACACCGTCCGCGCGGCCAGCAGCGCGATCACAGCGATCCAGCCCGCCGCGCCGCTCACCTGCCGGTCGGCGTCTGCTTGGCGCGCCGCATAGCCGCCGGTCAGCATCAGCAGCAGCGCCCCGATCAGCCAATGCAGCGGTGCCCCCGCCGTCAGCCGCCCGGAGATGGCCAGTAAACCGGCGTAGAGCGTATCCACCAACTGCGGAAAACCGAGGAAGTGGTTGTGGGGCACAGCATAGAAATGGCCGCGCGCCACGTATTGCTCCGGCCCGGCCAGGTGATAGGTCAGTACGTCCCACTTGGTGGGCGGCAGCAGGGCCATGATCAGCGCCGCCGCCAGCATCAACAGCGCCGCCAGCGCCAGCAGTCGCACCCAGCCCTGCTGCGGAAGCCGGGCACCGCGCAACCAGCGCCCCAGTTCAGCGAACCAGCCACCCAGGTCCCGCCGGGTGAAAAGGGCCAGCAGCCCCAGCAGCGCGATCATGCTCCACCCGCGCAAGACCACCGCGCCCACCAGCATAATCGCCAGCGAGAGCAGCCCCAGACCGATCAGGGCTTCGGCAGCGAGTCGTTCCGGGGCGCTCCATTGGACACTCAGATGGGGCATGGCGCACAGCACCCGCCGTCCCAGGCCACCAGCCACGATCACCAGCAGCGCCGCCAGCGCCACGTCTACCACCGCGCCACCAAGCGCACCGGCCAGCGCAGGCGTGATCGGCTTGTGCACCCAGTAATACAATCCCAACACGAGCGCTGTCCACACCACCGCGCTCATTACGGCCAGTCCATATCGCCGGTTCATAGTCCCCCTCAGCAAGTAGCGATCAGCGAGTCAGCTATCAGCCTGTCAGCCGTCAGCAAATCAGCAAGCAGCGGGTCAGCACCTCAGCCGTCAGCATACCAGTCTACAGCCAGCGAGCAGGTCAACGGGTCGGTTTGCTGCTTTGCCTGATAGCCAGGTTGTGTTGACATTCTCGCCTGCGATTGGCGAATTCCTGAGTACCAATGTAGACACGGCCTAAACGCTGACAGGCTCAAAGCTCGAAACGATCAGTCTTCAGCCGGGGCGCCCTCGCCGGCGACTGCGGTTTCCAGGACCGGGACGGACCACAGGCGCACGACGTCGTCTTCCCCAGCGGTCGCGATCAGATTTCCATCGGGACTGAAGCGTACCGCCGTCACGCGCGCAGTGTGCCCTTCCAGCACGGCGATTTGCGCCCCAGATGTAACATCCCAGACACGCACGGTTTTGTCGTTGCTGCCGGTGACAACCAGCGCGCCATCGGGACTCACGTCGATGCCATAAATGGCCGAGGTGTGGCCTACCAGTTCGAGCGCATCGGACTCAGCGTCTGCCGCTGCCGCCTGGTCCCACAGCGTAGCGCTGATGCCGCTGCCCGCATAGGCCAGCACCTGGCCGTCAGGACTGTACCGGGCCGTGAAAACCTGGGCCAGGTCCACGCGCGTATCCAAAGGTGCACCGGAATCCAGGTCCCAGCGCAGCAGGGTTTTGTCGTCGCTGGCCGAGAGCAGCGTATCCCCGTCGGGACTGAAAGCGACCACTGGCACCCGGTCGGTGTGGCCGACCAGCACGCGCACCACCGCTCCGGATTCAACATCCCACAGGCGCACGGTATCATCTTCGCCGCCGGACGCCAGCAACTCGCCGTCGGGATGGAAGGCTACCGCCAGCACGCCCCGGTTATGCCCGGTCAACGCCTGCAATTCCTCGCCACTTTCTACGTCCCACAGCCGGATCGTGGCGTCGTTGCTGGCCGACACGACCAGGCTTCCATTCGGGCTGAAGGCAACCGCGCTGATCCGGCTGGTGTGGCCCGCCAACACCCGCACTATCTCGCCCGTTCCTACGTCCCACAGGATAACCACGTTATCTCGCCCGGCAGAAGCCAGCGAGTTCCCGTCCGGACTAAAGGCGATGGTATTGATGTTGGCCGTGTGCCCGCTCAGGATGGCGACCAGCCGCGACGTGTACTGGAGCGAGTCGGCAATAGCGTCCAGCGTGGGCAGGACGTCGTCCAGTTCGCCCAGCGGTGCCCGCGCCCGGAACACGATAAAGTCCCCGTTGCCGGAATCCGACACCAGCAGCAGCAGTTCCTCGGTCGAGGTGGCCAGCGTGGTGCGCAGCGCGGGACCGTCGAGGGTGGCCGCGGTGGGTGGCACGTAGGACAGGGCTGTGCCTGCCCCCGCCGCTGCATCCAACTCGTTATCCATCACATCCGCCAGTACCGTATCCGGGTCCAGGCGTTGGCGCTGGATAAGCACAAACACATCGCCCGCCGCCAGGTCGAGATCGGCTTTGTTCAGCGCGGACTCGCTGTTGGCCAGCCAGATGCCGTTATCGGCCTCCGACACCACCCAGTCTGCAGGGTAGTCAAACGACAGCGTGCCGTCCGCTGAGGTGAAGCTTTGATCCAGCGAATCCTGCGCTGCCAGCGAGGGCGGCAGCACCAGCGTCGCCAGCAGTAATACACCTACAATCCACATTCGAACGCGAAACATAACATCTCCTTGCGCGTTAGTTATTTCCTGATATATGGCAGATTATCCAGGTTTTGCGCCGAACCACCACCTGTCCACTGGCGGGCCAGGGCAGGTATTATCCCGTAGGATAGACCAGATTCGGGAATCGTGCAGGGGTGGCAGGTGCGAGGAGTCTATCATGTTTGAAGTGAAAACGGCCCGCCGGTGCAGGCAGCTCTCATGATCCGCAAACGCATGGGGGATTGATTACCGATACACCCCGCTCATCGGCAGGATTTTCTTTGGTGTTTTTCCGATTTTGCTTCTGGCAGTTCGGCATGTGGGGTTCGCGCACGCAGCGCAGCGGCGCGGACCTGGCCCTTGCCGCCATCGTGTGAGCGATCGCCAACACAGTGGCGACCGCTGCTAGTCTATGGTTGGTTAGCCGGAAAACCCCGACTGTGAGACGCCCCAACGGGTGCCGTTGGTGACGGTTTAGGGGACCTCGCTATCAGCCAGTTGTGACCGCGCAGCCCTGCAGGTTCTGGCCGTTGACGATGATGTAGGGGTTCTCTTCGCACATCAAAGGGGCCCCGAACGTTACCTCGAACGCAAACGCCTCCAAGCCGCCATCGCAGGTCACGTCGTCCGGCACGACGCGGAAGATCATGATCTCTGGAATGCCGTCCTCGTTGATCCGGCTGCGGACTCGCGGTTCGACGCCACACTGCCCATAGAAGAAGCCCCGCACGTTCACGGTGGATGTTTCGCCGTTCACCCCCAGGCTTGTGAAGTCGATCAGTACGCGGCGATCCACGCGGCCAGTCTCGCCCTGGGGCAGATCAAAGCCATCGACATCAGCGGCAGAGCGTCTTGGCAGGTCAAATTCGGGCGTGTATTCTTCGGCGAACACGGCATCGGAAGTACGCCCACCGCTACAGATCGGGTTGACCATGCCGGGGGCGGACAGCGCAGCGTTCGCGCCAAGGTCCTGCCAGCGCAGCCCCAGCCGGTCCTCGGCTTCCAGGTCTTTGGTTTCGCCTACGCCCCCGTCGCTGCCAAACAGCCCGCCGACGATCACCATCCCAAACTGGTGGTCTCCGGCTGCGCCGCACGCCATCGCCTGGAAGGTCAGGGCGGTGCAGTCACCGTTGGCGCACTGCAAGCGGGCGCGCGACTGCATCTGGATCGGACCCAGTTCGCGATCGCCGATCCGCAGCGTGCCGATCAACGGGCCGCCAAAGATAAGCGTCTGGCCCTGCTCGGCGTTCCATTCTTCGGCCAGCGTGCCGGTCCAGCTTGCGCCATCCAAGAAGATGATGAACGGCTGGCCGTTCAGACCCGCATTCAGGCATTCGGGATCGTTGTCGAGGCACTGCGCTGTGCCCGCGAACGACATCGTGTTGCTGGTTCCGTCAGCGTTGAACCCAAGAAGGGGCGTAGCCATATCGAGCATCGTCAGATAGGGCGAGGCGGCATCGTACCATCCCTGCGGCTCCAGGCCGGGGAAGCTGTAGCTGAAGTCGGCGGGGCCTTGTGCACTAGCGGGTACGGCCAGCGGCGCGGCGGCGACGATCAGGGTCAACAGGACGATCAGGTAGGTCAGCTTGCGTTTCATAGAGTCTCTCTCATTTAACCAAATTAAGCAGATGTTTATAGTATTTATAACCAGCGTGACCGCACCGTGACCACACCAAAACTGCGTTATGGCGTGAGCGGCTGCTAGCAGGGAGTCAGGCACACACATGTCCCCCCCCCATTCCCCGGTCCGTGAACTGGGAAACGGAAGTTGGGTACCAGGGTTGCCTACAGGACCAGGCCTACACCTGGGTCTCACCTGTGCGCCAATACCCCCGGTTATCGGCAGGCAACTACTGGATCACCGGTTATCCAAAATGCAGATGAAGGGTGGCAGAGGTTAGTTGGACAGGCAGAGGACGACGGAGGGGTCATCTTCAAGGGGGAAACACCCCGCCGCAACGCTAACCGGCGGGGTGGCAGCCGCGTTCTCATACAAGAGCACCTGCTGCAAGTTCCAGTTGATAGAGAGAATGTCCATATCGCCGTCGTTGTCAATATCGACCACCTGCGCCCCGTCGTGATGGGTGTCGCCGGTGAAGACGGTGTGCGGAGTCCACGCGCCGCCCACACCGTCCGTGTTCTCGAAAACGTACAGATCGCCGTTGCCAGGGTTAGCCGGGTAGTGCTCACCGACGACCACATCGAGGTCGCCGTCGAGGTCCATGTCGTACACGTCGAGGCTCATCGGGCCGGTGACGGTGGCGATGACGTGCTCCGTCCACAGCGCGGTGGGATCGCTGCCCTGCTCGTACCAGGCCAGTTTGCCATCCTGGTTCCCGGCCTCATACCCGATCACCACGTCGAGCCTGCCATCGCGGTTGACGTCCACCAGCCGGTGGCGGTCCGGCGGTTCGCTGCCGGGATTGTTGTGCAGTTGGAAGGGTGTCCACACGCCGCCACCATCATTGCGCAGCCAGATCGTGCCCAGCATCAGGTCCAGGTCGCCATCACGGTCGATGTCGCCGGTCGTCAGCTCTTCGTCCTGGGTGGTATCGGAGATGCGCTCCCAGCCCCACTGCTCTGCGGCAGGATTGGCGGGCACGGTCAGCATCTGGATGCCGCGATCCCCCTGGTGCCACGACAGCGCCACTTGCAGCGGCCCGCCTGGCGCGAAACGACCAACGGCCACGCCTTGCAGAAAGTCACCATCGCCGTCGGGAATGTTGGTGTGGATCGTGAAATCGCCGCTGCCGTCGTTCTGCGCCCAGGCAAAAGAACTACCGCTTTCCTGGCCATTGGTGCCCAGCACGTCCAGGTCACCGTCGCTATCAAAGTCGTACACGACGGCGATGTTGTTCAACCCGCCGCCAAAAGCATGTTCGGCCCACGAACCGCCCGGCGCACCTGGATTCTCGTACCACCAGCCGCCGGTCACAATATCCTTGAAGCCGTCCCCGTTGAGGTCAGCCCCGGCCACAAACACGCCGCGCCACTCCATGCCAGGATCGATCTCGTAGCGCTGCCAGCTATCCAATCCCAGCCCATCCCCGAACTGAATCCGGTCGCTGAGCCACACGTCCACGCGCGGCGCTTCCCAGTTGTAGGGCTTGCCGAGAATGTCCAGGTCGCCATCACCATCCAGGTCGCCGACCTGTGATTGGTGGTTGCCGTAACCGACAGCGGCTTCGGTGATCGTGAAGCCGCCCGCACCATCGCCATAGAAAATCCACATGGCGGCGTCGGGGTTGCTGCCGTTGACGCGCATCTCGGCCAGGAACAGGTCCAGGTTGCCATCGGCGTCGAAGTCCACAATATCCAGGCTGTGCCCAAAACGCACGTCGCGCCCCAGCAGCGTGCTGCGCTGCCAGCAGCTTTCCTGGGTCGGATCACCATCACATTGGTACAGCTGCAGCGGGCCGGACGAATCGCCGGGCACCATGACGACTTCCAGGTTGCCACCTTTGGCCAGGTCGCCCGCGATCATGCGCGAGAAGCGGTGACTACCCGGATCAATGGGATAGGCCGCGTAGTCACTGCCGGTGTAGGTCAGCCAGTAGCCCGCCGCGATGATGTCCAGGGTGCCGTTGCGGTCTACGTCACCGGATGCCAGGCCTTCGGCTTCGTCATTGGTGACCAGGATTTCACTGTAGGACCACTCGGCGGCAGTCAGCGGATCGGCGGGAATCTCGGCCAGCATCAGGGTCTTGGCGCGCTGGTTCCAGAAGGCGAGTTCGGCGATGCCGTCGCTGTCGAAATCGCCAAACAACTGGTCGTGGTGCTTGACTTCGCCGGAGTTCTTGACGTAGCGCCGCGTCCAGGGCGTGCCAGGATCAAAATTGGGATGCGGGTTTTCCCACCACCAGATTTGGTTGCTTTCGTGATCAGCGCCCATCACGACATCCGGGTCGCCGTCGCGGTCAATGTCGTAGAAGGTCCCGCCGGCCTCGATGGGCAGCGTTTCGTCTTCGATCAGGTAGCGGTCCCAGCCGGAGCCTGTGCGCCGGTACCACACCACCGATTCCCCGGCGGCGCGGCTGGCGATCACAAAATCGTTAATGCCGTTCAAGTCAATGTCCAGGATGAGGGCGGAGGTTTGCTCGGTGGACGTGGACGGCGGGGGAAAGTCGCCATTGGCGCTGGAATATAAGGTGAAACTCACTGGGCTGCTACCCTGGGCCTGTACGTCAGGCGGAAGAGAGGGGACAATGAGCAGGGGGGCAAACAGTACCAGGGCAAGCACGAATACGATAAACTTACGCTGCATGGGGGGCATCCTCCGGCTTCTTTACAATTTTCACAAATTGCACCACATCTGCATTATAGCAGATAAGGCTAAAAAACTTGATTAAAATTGTTTACACTTTATCGCTGTACAGCATTCTTAGACAGAAAGGTACTCCATGCCACTTGCCCCTTCCCCCGCCGAACCGCTCGCTGTCCACCTGGCCTATGCCCCCGATCCCGGTCCGCTGGCCGCACTGCGCGCCGCCCTGCTGTCCACCATTTCGCTGACCACCGGCCCCGATATGCCCAACCCGGCTGTGTACCATGTCCTGGTGGCCGGACGCCCGCCGCGCGAGATGCTGATCGCCAGCCCGAACCTGCGCGCGCTGACGATTCCGTTCGCGGGGCTGCCCGCCACCACGCGCGAGCTGCTGCGCGACTTCCCGCACGTCGCCGTCTACAACCTGCACCACAACGCCGCGCCCACTGCTGAGATGGCGCTGGGGCTGCTGCTGGCCGCGGCCAAGCGGATCGTGCCCAGCGACCGCGACTTCCGCCGCCACGACTGGACGCCGCGCTACCAGCCGTACCCGTCGATGCTGCTGGCCGGGAAGCGCGTGCTGGTGTTGGGCTACGGCGCGGTTGGGCAGCGAGTCGGGGCGGCCTGCCGCGTGCTGGGTATGACGGTGACCGGAATCCGCCGCCGCATCAGCGCCCCGCAGGATGACGGCACGGGCGTGACGGTCTACCCGCCGGATACACTGCACGACCTGCTGCCGCAAACCGACGTGCTGGTGATCTGCCTGCCGGGAACGGACGCAACTACCGGCCTGATCGGGGCGGTGGAACTGGCCTTGCTGCCGCCGGGCGCGATCCTGGTGAATGTGGGGCGCGCGGCAGTGGTTGAGCAGGGAGCGCTGTACGCGGCGCTGCGCGACGGGCACCTGTTCGCCGCCGGGCTGGACGTGTGGTATACCTACCCTACCGACGAAGCATCCCGCACCTACACCCCGCCCGCCGACTACCCGTTCCACGAGTTGGACAACGTGGTGCTGAGTCCGCACCGGGCCGGGGGCGGCATGAATGACGACATTGAGGCACTGCGTATGGCGGCGCTGGCCGATCTGCTCAACCGCCTGGCGCACGGGGACGACGTGCCGCAGCGGGTGGATTTGGACGCGGGGTATTGAGGGGGCGGTTGGTTGTTAGTGATCAGCCATTGGTTGTGGTCAAACCGTATGGCTCGGCTTCAGCGAATACAGGGAAACGCCTGGCAGCCGTGCCAGCAGCCAAAAGGCATCACTGCCATCCCACCGTCACCCGCAGGCTGGTAACTAACAAC
>JAADYV010000435.1 GCA_010092855.1 Chloroflexota bacterium
GTCGTGGCGCGACGAACGGCGCGAATATGCTGTGACGTTGGGCGACGAAAGTGATGCACCGCCGTTCCGGGGTCAGGGCAACCAGGGCCGCGGTAACCAGGGCAACCGCATCCAGATGCGCGGCACCTTCAACTTCCTGGGCCTCAACGCTGAACTGACCGACGATGGCCTGTTGATCAACGAACTTGACGAAGACTCGGCGCTGGCCGAAGCGGGTTTGCAGGTCGGTGACCTGATCACGGCCATCAACGGTGAACCGGTGACCGGGTATGCGCCGGGCGCGATGCTGCGCCTGTTCGTGCCGGAAGAGGAATTGATCCTGACCGTGCTGCGGGACGGTGAAGAACTCGAGATCACGGTTGAACTGCCGGATATGTTCCAGTTCGAGATGCGTCCCGGCCAGGGACCGCGCGGCCCCTTTGCCCCGCCGACGCAGCTCGGCATCTCGTTCATCCCTCTGACGCCGGAAATCGCGGAAGGGGAAGACCTGGACGCCAGCCAGGGCGCGTGGGTGCAGGTCGTCTATGACGACACACCTGCCGCTGCCGCCGGGCTGGAGGAGGGTGACATCATTCTCAGCGTGGACGACAACGCCCTCAACGATGACGTAATGCTGCCCGATGTCCTGGCCGAATATGAAGAAGGCGATGTGGTAATGCTGACTGTGCTGCGTGACGGCGAGGAAATTGAACTCGACGTCGAGCTTGGTCCGCGCGGTGTGGCGATGTTTATGGGCGACGAACCGTTTTTGTTCTTCGGGACGGAAGACGGCATGTACTTCGAGATGTCGCCCTTCATGTTTGAGGGTCGCAGGTTTGAGGGCCGCATGTTCGAAGGTCAAGATCAAATATTCTTCCACATGCCGCCGTTCCACTTCGGCGTGGAAGAGGGCGACTGGTACTTTGAAATGCCCGCACCAGAAGTACCAGAAGAAGCCGAAAGCAGCACCACGACTTCCGGCCCTAGCGCGTAAACAACTTCTCTCTTCTCCCCTCGTGTGTGGGGCGGATCGGCCTGGCCGGTGCGCCCCATTCCGGGCATCAGCCTGAACTGCCGTCGTCTGTGAATCCGAGCGCCTGGTCGAAGAATGACAACAGCCGTGCGGTGTATACTTCGGGGATTACTTCGGTGTAGTTCTGGTGTCCTGCGCCAGGCACCACCCACCGCTCAACCGGATCGCAGGCCGCCGCCAACATCGCGTTTCGTTCGGCGGGCGAAACCACCTCGTCCGCTTCGCCGTAAAGGAGCAGTAGGGGGCGCGGACTGATGGCGCACAGGGCATCCACCGGGCGCACCAGGTCGAAGTCGATTCCCGCGCGGCGAACGGTCCACACGGCGGGCCACTCGGTGAGCGGACCAAAAACATCCGCCTCGCTGCGAATCACGTCTTCCAACACCGGGAACGCGGCTTCGATAACCACCGCGCGCAGCCGGTCGTCGTCCGCAGCGAACAGGGCCAGCGTCGCGCCGCCCATCGAGAAGCCGACCGCGCCCAGACGTTCCGCATCGACACCGGGCTGCATCAGGACAAAATCGACCGCCGCCGCCAGGTCCCACCGCTCGCGCTGGCCAAAGGTCACCAGCGACCCATCGCTCTCGCCGTGCGCGCGCAGGTCGAACAGCAGCACGCCGTAGCCTGCATTGGCCAGGACCGCGGCTTCGGGCAGCAGGTCTTGCCGGTTGCCGCCAAACCCGTGCAGTAGAATGATCACCGCACCATTTTGCGGCGGGATGTACCAGCCGTGCAGCTCCAAATCGTCGCGTGTCGTGAAGGTAACGGTCTGGTAGTCGTCGAGACCCACGTCGGGTGGTGTTTGTTCGATGGCTGTGCGCGCGGGGCGCAGCGCATCGCCCGTTAGCCGCACGGTCATCGCCACGATGAAAGCGATGATGATCAGCGTGCCAACCAGCAGGCTGCTGCCGAAAAACAGCGCTAGATTGCGCCAGCGCTTCTTATTGGGTGTCATGGATTCTTTGTCCCTGCGCTCACTGGCTTTTCCGGCAGCATAGCATCCTTCGCAGCGCAGAGCAATCGCCTGGGTCGAAGGCGGCAAAGTTTGCTACAGTATATCCGGACGCACACAACGAAGCAGCAAAAACGGGGGAAACGTTATCCGCAGTGTGGATGGTTGTGGGAGGCGAAGTGTTATGCAGGTCGTGCAAAGCCTGGCAGGTATGCGGCGGGCGTTTGTCCTGTTACGTCGCCACCGGCGGTGGATCTTTGTGCTAGCCCTTCTGGTAGTGTTCATGGTCCTGGTGCTGAGCGCGGGACCACGTCTCGTGGCGGCGCTGTATGCCCAATCGCACATTTACGCCGCTGACGAGGTGCCGGAGCGCTCGGTTGCCATCGTTTTCGGCGCGCAGGTCCACACCAATGGCCGCCCCAGCGCCATGCTGACCGACCGCGTGGCGACCGGCGCGGACCTGTATCACGCGGGCAAGGTGGATGTGCTGCTGATGACGGGCGACAACAGCACGGTGGACTACAACGAACCCGCCGCTATGCGCGAGGAGGCCCTGGCGTTAGGCGTGCCAGAAACCGCCATTGTGCTGGATTATGCAGGTTTCCGCACCTACGATAGCTGTTACCGGGCACGGGAAATCTTTGGCGTGACAGACGCAATCCTGGTCACACAGGCGTTCCATCTGGATCGTGCGCTGCTGACATGCAGCAACCTGGGCATTGACGCGGTGGGGGTGGCCGCCGATTACCAACGTCCCTGGGGCTACAGCGAGAGTGTGCTCAATTACCTCCGGCTGCGCGAGTTCCCCGCCACCACGCTGGCCTTTATCGACCTGGCGCGCCGCCCCCAGCCGATCCTGGGCGAACCGCTGCCGATCTTCCCGGAAAACGGCGATTAGCGCTGCCAGTGTGCGGGAGCTGTGCTAAAATCCCGTGATCACGATGTGGTCCAGCAGCCGGTCATTGACCAACACCGTCACGCCGCTGATGCCAGCTAGGCCCAGCACCGTCTGTTCGATCTGCTCGCGCGCCAGCAAGTTATCGCAGCGCGCGCCGGGCACAAACTCGCCCGTCAGCAGCACGATTGCGTGCCCAAAGCGATCTACATGCACCGTGTCGATCGTCAGCGTCGAGCGCCACAACGGGTTGTAGAGGTTCCCACTGTCCCCGCCATATTCGTCCGTCGTTTCCAGCACTGGTAGCAGCGTGTAGATCACCTGGCGCTCTTTTTGGACCGGGGCGCTGCTTGGCGCTCCCAGCAGCAAGGGCACCATTGCGCACTCTCCCAGATCGGAGCGGCCCGCGAACAGGCTCAAGCGAATCGGAGCCACGACCGGCACCGTCACCGGCGTGGACGCCAACTGCTCCGGTTCCAGCACGGCTTGCAGCACCTCCGGCAGCGAATCGTATTCCACCGCCAGCCAATACGTGCCGGGGTCCAGTTCACCTGTGTACACAAACGAGCCATCCGGCGCAGTGTCAAACGTGCGGTAGGAGCCATCACCGCGTATCAGGCGCAGCGTCACCTGGGCGGGCAGCGGCTGATCGTCGCGACCTACCACCTGCCCGGCCAGTGGTGTGTTGCTGTTTTGCGCATGTGTGAGAGCGGGAAACAAAACGAGGGAAACCAACAACAAGACCAACACCCCAAACCATGACCACGCGCGTTGCATAATGATTCTCTCCGTGATAGCTGTTGTCTATACTTACACGCTCGTGAGCACCGGTCCGTAGTACTCTCTAATTCTGCGCCGGGTTCATGTGCTTCTCCATCACCAGGCCGGTTTCGCCGTCGCGGTAGTAGCCGATTTTGCGTTCGATGGTGGTGTAGCCGGTGCGCGCGTACAGCCGAATGGCGGGGTGGTTGCCTTCGCGCACGGTCAGCCGGATATGCGTCCGACCAATGCGCTCCTCGGCGTGGGCCAGTAGCGCCTGGCCCAACCCCCGGCGTTGGTGGGCCGGGTCGATGCCAATGGTCACTATCCAGCCCCGGTCCTGCCGGGCCCCCAAAACAGCACACACGAATCCGACCAGCGCACCATCTGGCGCGACGATCTTACGATTGATCACGCGGGGAGTGAGGAACAACAGCGCCAGATCGAGATAGGGGTAGGCATCGCGGGGAAAGATTACGCGCTCCAGGCGGTACACCGCACGCAGATCAAACAGCGTGGCACGCCGGATCGCGTAACCGTCCTTCAACAGCGTGTTCAAGATTGGACCTGCCAGCCTGCACTATCTGGCAGCGGCGTTGTAACCCTGGTAACTCTGTACTTCGTCAATGGCGGAGATGGTGTCTTCCAAGGACAGGACTTCGTCACGGATGTTCTCTTGCAGCCGCTTGGCGCGCGCCCCGTCAACATCGCGGGCGTCGATCAACTGCATCTGGGCATAGACCGTGCCCAGCGCGGACAGCGTGTGA
Source organism: Chloroflexota bacterium (assembly GCA_010092855.1). Taxonomy (GTDB): domain Bacteria; phylum Chloroflexota; class Anaerolineae; order Aggregatilineales; family Aggregatilineaceae; genus TC-15. The sequence goes on from JAADYV010000435.1 coordinate 4,386, forward strand.
TCAAGCTGGATATCGGCGCGTTTGATATTGTTTTCCAGCGTGCGCAGATTGGAGAGTTGTTCTTCTTTGGTCTGGATCGCTTCTTTGATCTCGCCCAACACACCCGGATCACTTTCGTATTCCAGCCGCCGCTGCAGGTTCTTCAGGTCCTGGGGCACCATTCGCCGGTCACGGTTGATGATCTCGTTTTCTTCGAACGAGTCCATGCGCACCGCCAGCTTGTGGATTTGTTCGATCCAGGCATTGATCTCGGAGGCGGTGGTTTCCAGGCTGGTGCGCATGGCGCCACTCTGCTTGGCCGCCGCTTCACCGATCAAGCGGCGGTATTCCAGTGCCCGCTTGAGCCGTTCGCGCGCCACCGGGTTCTTGATCGAGTTGGGATGGTACTTGTCGGTCAACATGCGATCCACCGCGCGCTGGGCGGCCTTCGGATCGGTCACCGTCACGCCCAGGTACAGCAGCTCGGCAACAGCCCCAAATACCAGCCACAAAGCGGGTGCCCACCAATCAAACGGTTGGTACCCAACCCCGAACAACACGATTGTCAGGCCAATGATCACGGCGCTTTCCAGGCTGAAAAACGCCGACATCACAATCGCTTGCCAGGCTCGGCCACGCATATCGTCTTTCACTCTTGACATCAGATTCACACTCCCAGGGCGGGTCCACCTTGTTTTAGAGGATGATAGGGGCGTAACAGCTACGCCCCCGTAGTTCTCGTAACGGTGCTCGCCATAGAGCACATCATGCGCCGGAAACCGGCGTCGCTTGGCGCACAGGCCACACAACAAGCTGCACAGTGCATGGACGGACACATCGCCAGGCGTTAGCCTTCGCTTTCGCCACCCAGCCCCAGCCGCTGACGGCGTTCTTCAAGCTGCAGTTCGATCTCGGAAATGCCGATTGCTTCGTCGATCTGGTCCTTGACACTGGTGGTGGCCATTTCGAGCCGGGCTTCTTCGCGGTCCAACCGGGCGCGAATCTGGTCGCCCAGGCGCTTGACATCCTCGTCGCCCGCCCCGGCCAGGTCGTCCAGGCTCTTGATGGTCTTGGTGGTCATTTCTTTGGCTTCGACCAGTTCCAGCAGCGCCTTCATGTGCTCGCGCTCCTGTTTGATCGTGGTCAGCTTGGCTTCGAGCTTGAGTTTGGCGTCCAGCATCCGGCGGTATTCCTGCTCCTGGGACTGCCACTGCTCATAATATTCCTGGGCGAGCTGCTGTTTCTGGTTGAGCTCAGCCTGCGCTGCGGCGGCCAGGTCGGTCTTGCCGCGCACCAGCAGAGTGTCAATATCACGGTCTAGCTTTTCGGCGGCTGCCGCAAACTCTTCATACTTGCGTTTGAGAGTCTTGACCGTGCCGCCAACTGTCGCCGCTGCATCCTCCACCGCGTCCAGGTTACGTTCGGCCTGGCGGATATACTCGTCCATCACTTTGACAGAGTTCGCTTCCAGAGCCGAATCGACCAGGGCATGGATATTGGCTGAAATGAGCGTGTTGATCTTTTGCAACAGTGAAGCCATATATATCGTCCTCCTAAATGATCTGAGCTGAAATGACAACCGATGCAAGCGGCTGGCAACCCACACACGCGGTGTCGTCTCCCAGTCGCCAGCATCAGCCACTACATCCAATCTTATCCTAACATCATTTGGCCACCGCTTCTGACACCGGCCTGACGATCCTCTGACACGTCTGGCAGGTCATGCGGATTGATTATCAACGATTGGCAACTTGATGACAAAAAGACTGCCTTCACCAAAAGCGCTTTCAAGCTCAATGATGCCACCATGCAGATCGTGTACCACGCCGCGCACGATAGCCAACCCAACGCCCACACCTTGATCCTCATACTTTTCCCGGTCGATCTGGTAGAAGACCTCGAAGATATGGTCGATTTCGTGTTCCTCGATGCCGCGTCCCTGGTCCTGCACGGCTATACAAACGTACCCATCTTCCTCATACGCACGCAGGGTGACTTTAGTTTCGGGCCGGTCGGTGAACTTGATCGCATTGTCGACCAGGCATTCCAGCGCCGCGCTCAGGTATTCTCCGTCGGCCAGCACAGGCGGCAGGTCATCTGGCACGTCAATTTCGATCTCGACCTGCTGCTCCATCGCGAAGTCAGCGTATTTCTTGGCCGTGCTGCCAAAGAGCGCGGCGTAATTGGCGATTTCGTTGCGCCGCCAGTCAAAAGTCTGTTTGGCTTCGCCGGTTTGCAGCTCAACCAGCAAGATGAAGTTTTCGATCATGCGCCGCAGGCGGTTGGCCCCGGCGTTGATACCTCGCAGAAAACTGCGGATGTCGTCCATGCTCAGGTCGTCGGCATCGCGGTGCAGCATATCGGCATAGGCCACTACGTAAGTCAGCGGCGTGCGCATCTCGTGGTTTAAGATCGTCAGAATACTGCGCTTGATGTCCGATATTTCCCCTTTCCACACGCGCGAAATCTCGTCCCGGCGCTTAAGCTTGGCCGAGACCGCCACCAGCAAATCGTCGGCATCAAACGGCTTGACAACGTAATCCTCGGCCCCCATCTCCTTGCCGCGTCGGACATCGTCGCGTTCGCCCTTGGCGGTCAGGAAGATGAAGGGGATTTCCAACCACCCTTTTTCCGAGCGCACGGCCCGGAAAAAATCGTAGCCATCCATGCGTGGCATCATGATGTCCGAAACGATCAAATCCGGTGGGCGCGGCTGCGAACGCAGCAACTCCAGAGCCACCGCGCCATTGGTGGCCGTCAAAACGTTATACTCATTGATCTCCAGAATATCTCGAATACCTTCCATCAAATGCATATCATCTTCAACAACGAGGATCGTGGTCTTGCTCATAACTGTTCTCCGACCATTAGACTAGAGTTCAACGCAGGCAAACGCAGCCGGAAAGTGCTACCGTGGTGCTCTTTGCTTTCAACCTCGATAGCTCCGCCATGCAGCTCAACAATCTCTTTGATAATAGCCAAGCCAAGCCCGGTCCCAGGGACATTGGGATCAACATTTGACCCCCGATAAAAGCGATCAAAGATCAGGTCCTGTTCAGACTTGGGGATGCCGATACCAGTGTCAACCACCTCAATAATAACCCATTCTGGATTTGTGTGCTCACTCAACTCGACCTGGCTGCGCACGATCACCTGGCCGCCATGCGGGGTGTAGTTGATGGCATTCCCAACCAGGTTGGTCAAGGCGCGCACAATCTGATCCGGATCACCCCACACCTGTGGCAGCGCGGCATGTTGGGAGTGCTCCAGGTGCTCGTTTTTGCTTTCGGCCCAGGCGGCGTTGTCATTAATAACCCGGTCAATCAGGGTGCCGATATCTATCGCCTGGCGCACCTGGGGCCGGTTGGCCTGTTGTTCGTCTTGCAGCCGCGAAAGGTCGAGCAGATCAGTGATCAGGCGTTCCAGCCGGTCCATTTCGCGCCCCATCACTGCCAGGTAATCGTCGCGGCGTTCTGGTCGGCCCTGGTGCAACAGTGACAGGTATAGTTTAAGATTGGCCAGCGGCGTGCGCAGCTCGTGCGACACATTCGACACAAACAGGTCCTTCATACGGTCCAGCTCCCGCAGGCGTGAGATGTCGCGCAGCACAACCACCGACCCTACCACGTTTTCGCCCGCCACGACACGCGCGGCTTTGGCCTGCAGCGCGACCGGCCCGACCTCGATCACTTCGGTGGGATCGTGAGCGTCGGTTTTAGCCAGGGCATCGGCCACCAGCGCGCCGATATGCTGCCCCAGGTCCAGGTCCAGATCGTGTTGGTCAAACAGTTGGCGCGCCACAGGGTTGGTGAGTATCACCTGCCCGGCCAGGTCAAACACGATCACGGCATCGGCCACCGAGCGCAAAATCGACACGATGCGTTCGTGCTGCTGCCGGATTTCCGCCGTGCGTTCAGCCACGCGCGCTTCCAGTGCGACAGCCTGCTGTCGCACTGCCTCAAACAACCGTGCATTCTGGACCGAAATGGCGAGCTGTGTCGCCAGCGGCTCAAGCACGTCCAGGTCTTCCTGCACAATGGTATCATAGCCGGTCCGTTCGACAACCAGCACGCCGATGACCTCGTCGGCCACAATCAGCGGCACCATCAACGAGCAGCATTCCACACTGCGGTCGCCGTCGGCACACAGCCGGTTTCGCAGCAGCGGCCTGCCTTGTTGAACAGCCTGCTCAAAGCCCGGCACGAGGGACTCGTAGTAAGCATCGGGATCAGCCAGATGCAGACGAGACGGCTCGCGTACCTGCCGCGAACGCACCACCAGGTCGCCGGCCTCCATTTGCAGCATCCCGATCACGTCATAGCGCAGGGTTTCGAACAGTTTGCGGGCCACGCTTTCCAGCAGGCTCTGCTGGCTTAAGATCGCAATGGCGTAGCGCCCAACTTCGTTCACCAAACGCAAGTGCTCCAACCGGCGATGGAGTTCCTCAAACAGCGTCGCGTTTTGGAGCGCCAGCGCCGCCTGGACACCCAACAAACCGATCTGGTCCACCAGCCAATCGGCAAAAGCATCCGGGTTTTCAATGTTCGATAGCAGCAGCGTACCCAGCGGCACATCGGCCTTGATGAGTGGGACTGCGATCACGGATTGAGCGTGGGTCAATTCCCGCAGATCAGCCGAAAGACGCGGGCTTCCAGCCACCCGATTAACATAGTGGGGTCGCCACTCGTTGATCACTTGGGCGGGCAGCAGCGCAATCGAGTCCAGGTCCAGCGTGTGCCCGATGAAGTCGGCTGCCCCCGGCCCGTGTGCGGCCCGCCCCACCAGACGTTCCTCCTCGATCAACCAGATGTAGGCTCCTTGCGCATCGAAAACACCAATGCTTTCCCGGCAGATCAAGTCGAGGACCGAGTCGCGGTCCAACTGCGTGCTGATCGCCAGGCTGAGCCGCCCGAGGTCCGTCGAGAGCTCTTCGCGGCGCAACGTGTGGTCGAACAACATGGCGTTGTCCATCACCACGCCCAACTGCTGCCCGATATTCGCCAGAATACCGTGCAACCTGGGGGCTACTGGCTCGCGAATGCTCAACATGCCGATCTCAGCCCCATGCGAAACCAGCGGCACACTGTAGAAGGCGTGGTGCTGGCCATCGTCGGTCGTGATAGCAGGCAGCGAAGACTGCAAAGGCAGGTGCAAAATCCGCTCGATCACGGCGGCAGGCAGGCCAGATACGGCGCGCAGACGCAGATCATGGTCACGACGGTGGATGGCACCGCCGGTCAGGTTCAGCGTTTCCAGCACACGCTCCAACGCCACCGCCAGCAGGTTCTGGTGGGTCAATGCTTCGTTGCTGGCGGCAACCACGGTGTTCAAGGCGCGCAGGGTCTGGTTTTGGTTATCCGCCTCTTCCAGCAAGCGGAACATTTCAATCGCCGCCGCGATCTGGTTGCCGAACGTTTGCGCGACCTGGAAGTGTTCGTCGGTGAAACTGTTGGGCGCATAGCCATCGATGTTCAACATCCCAAACACGCGGTCTTGGATCATCAACGGCACGCCGATCCAACTGCGAATCTCGTGCGGCGTGTCGATACCAGGCCGCCAATCGGGATGCTGGTGCGTATCGCCGACCATCATCGCCGTCTTTTCTCGCACCAGGCGTCCGACCAGTGGGTAGTGGGTCAGCGGAATCGGGCTGGGCGAAACATGAGCTGGCCGGGAGGGATGTTCGGCCCGCATCGTCCATGTCCCGACTCGATTGTCGATCAAGCCGATGTGGGCCCGCGAAAAATCGAGCATCTGGGTCAGGTTAGCCAGCGCGGCCAGCAAGGCACTGTCCAGGTCGGAACTTGTTACCAGGTCGTATGAAGTTTGCTGGAGCAGTTCGGCCTGGACACGGCGTAACTGCTCGCTTTCGAACAACTGCGTGTTCCAGACCGCAATGGCTGCCTGGTCGGCAAAGGTGCGCGCGATCTGCACATCCAACGCTGGCACAGGTCCGGGGTCCCGGCGCTTGATGCTCAGACAGCCAACAACGTGACCGCGGATGCTGAGCGGAGCGCCGATCCAGGCTCCATAGGGCGGGCTGTTGCCAAGCTGCCATTCCGGGTCCTGAGACGTATCGGCCACGGTCTGTATCTCGTGGCTGGCAAACAGGCGCATCAGGTAGGGAAACTGCGCGATCTCGATGCGCGCTGACTTCAGGTGCTCTGGGGGCGGCGAGTCTTGAAGACCGTAATGGGCGCGGACGGCCAGGAAGCCGGACTCTGCCAACAGCAGCACGGTCGCCGCATCATACGCCAGCACCCGCTGAAGTTGGACCAGCATAGCCAGCAGCGCGTCGTCCAGTTTTTTGCTGCTCAGGATGCTGGCTACCTCGCGCAGTACCTCGGCCATCTGGCGCTGTTGGCGCTCCTGGCTGTGCAGGTGGGCATTATCTAACGCCACCGCTAGTTGCTGCCCAATACTCTCTAGCAAAGCAATCTCCACCGGGTCAAACGAGCGCGCTTGCGACCATCCGGCCTGCAACACGCCAAGCGTCCGGTCACGCGCGAGCAAGGGCACGGTGATAGCGGCCTCGAAACCGACACCGGTCATGCGCTCGCGTTCGGCAGGGGCTTGAGCAGCGTCCGGGGTGACAACCGGTTCGCGTGTGCGCAGCACCCGGCCCAGCGTGCTGTTCTCCACCGGGAGCGCCGGCGGCGCATCGCTGGGTTCCAGGGCGTTGGTCAGGTTGCCCGCGAGTTGGAGATGCTCTGGCTGTTCATCGTCGGGCACATAGACGACTACCTCGTCCGCCTCAGTGATCACGATCACCTGGCGCAACGCGCGGTGGATGACTTCGTCAACATCCAGACAAGAGGCAATATCGGCGCTGATGCGGCTGAGCGCCATCAACTCCTCAACCCGTTCGGCCAGGTTGCGGCGAATGCGCGACGCCGTGACATCGTCCAGTGTGATCAGGCGTGCGCCTGGGAGGTTGCGGACGCCATCCAGGGGTTGGATTCCAATGCGCAGCACGTGCTCCTCGCCATCCAGCACCGTCTCGCATTCGTGGGCGAGCGCACCTGTCTCCAGCATGTGCCGGATCGCGCCTGCGCAGGGAACCCCCCGCAGTAGTTCGAAGAGGGGCGGTCGTGTCGCAGCCCCGGGTTGGCGCACCCCCAGCCAGCGCACCACTGGCGGGCTGGTCCAGACCACGCGCAGTTCGACGTCCACAATGATCGCGCTGCTGGGATACTTGCTCAACTGGGACCGGGTGAAGGTGTCGAGTTCAATCTCATGGCTGGCACGCCAGAACATCACGCTGAGCAGCAGTGCTGGGGGAACAAACCCCAGGGCAGCGACCGTCAGGCCCCATCGCTCGCCGGCCAGGGGAGACAGCAGCGGTACCAGCAAACTCAACACGGAACACACCACAAGGGGCAGCAC
>JAADYV010000436.1 GCA_010092855.1 Chloroflexota bacterium
CATGCGCCGGTAAGCATCGCGTTCAACGGCGGCGGCTCCCGGCTTGGAGAGCGGCTGGCCTTCCCGCACTTCGGCAGGAATATCGTACAAAAAGCGCGAGGGCATGTTGGCGCTGCTGTCGCCATACAACGCCCGCCGGAACGTATACACCAGGTAAACACGGTATTCGGCGCGCGTCAGCCCTACATACATCAAGCGGCGTTCTTCTTGCATCTGGTCCGGATCATCCAGCGACCGGCTGTGCGGCAGCACGCCCTCTTCCAGCCCGGTGATAAACACCACCGGGAACTCCAGCCCCTTAGCAGCGTGCAACGTCAGCAAGCTGGGAGCCTGGGTTTCTTCGTCGCGCGTGTCCACATCCGACACCAGCGACACCTCTTCCAGAAAGGTAGTCAGGTCCATACCTTCGTACCCGCCTGCCACCGTGAGCAGTTCCAGCACGTTTTCGGCCCGGCTGCGACCCTCGTCGGTGCCGTCGTCCAAATAGTTCAGATAACTGGTGTCTTCCAACACTTTAGAGAGCATATCACCGGGCGAAAGTTCGCTTCTTTCCCTACGCCAGTCGCGCAGCAGCGCCGCAAAACTGGCCAGCGCCTTTCGCGCCCGACTTGCAAAAGGAGCGTCGGTATTCTCGTCCAACAGCAGCATCAGCGCCTGGGGCATCGGCACACCCAGCGACTCGGCCCACGTTTCCAGCCCGCCCAGCGTTTTCTGCCCGATTCCGCGCGGCGGCACGTTGATCACCCGGTTCAGGCTGACGTTATCGTCCGGGTTGTGTATCAGGCGCAAATACGCCATCGCGTCTTTAACTTCGCGCCGGGCATAGAAGCGCGTGGCTCCGATCAGACGATAGGGCAGCCCGGCCCGCAAAAAACCATCTTCCAGCGCGCGGGACTGGGCATTGACACGGTACATCACCGCAAAATCACCGGGATTGAACTCACCCAGTGCGACTAACTCGGCAATGGTGTCGACCACAAACTGCGCTTCGTCGTCTTCGTCGTAGGCTTCCTTGATGTGCAGCAGCGGTCCTTCCTTGCGGCGGCTGAACAGCTCTTTGCGCACACGGTTGGGGTTCTGGTCGATGACGCCCATCGCCGCGTTCAATATGCCCTGGTGCGAGCGGTAGTTTTCCTCCAGCAAGATCAACTGCGTATCGGGGAAATCCTCGCGGAAGCGTTCGACATTGCGATGGTCCGCGCCCCGGAAAGCGTAGATACTCTGGTCCGGGTCTCCGACGGCGAACAGGTTGCGCTGCTCGCCACCCGCCAACTGTTTGACCAACGTGTACTGCGCCATGTTAGTATCCTGGAACTCGTCCACCAGCGCCCACTCGTAGCGCCGCTGATAGCGCGTGAGCACGTCCGCGTGTTCCTGGAACAATTCGACGGTGTGCATCAACAAGTCATCGAAATCACGGGCGTTGTTGGTGCGCAGTAGTTCGTTATAGCGCAGGTAAACCCGCCGCAAAATCTCTGAGCGGTAGTCGTTGGCCGGATACTCCTCGGCGGTGATCAGTTCATTCTTGGCTGCAGACACCTGGCTTAGCATGGAGCGTGGACTGTTCTTTTTGGCGTCCAGATTCAGGTCAGCCAGAGCCTGCTTCATCACGGCCAACTGGTCGTTGGTATCAAAGATGACGTAATCGCGCGTGAAGTCCGTATAGTCAGCTTCCACCCGCAAGGTGCGGGCACAGATGGCGTGGAAGGTGCCAATCGTCAACCCGTCAAACTTGCCCGAGTCTTCGAGCAGCCCGACAACCCGGTGCTCCATCTCGCGGGCAGCTTTGTTGGTGAAAGTGACGGCCAGAATGCGCCACGCCGGAACGCCCACCTCTTCGATCAGGTAGGCGATGCGGTGCGTCAGGACGCGCGTCTTACCGCTGCCCGGCCCGGCCAGTACCAGCACCGGACCTCGCCCGGCGGTGACGGCTTCTCGCTGCTGTTTGTTTAGCCCGACCAGTATCACGGTGGTTGCTCCTCTTTCTTTCGCTAGTATACTGATTGTAACCAGGGAGAGGCGCATCTGCTAGTTGGGGCACACTCGACGAACCGGCCTGACACACACAACCAGGCCCAGGCTGGGACGAATATGCGGGCATAGGATCACGCTTGTGGGGTATATGGAACGAGGTTATGAAACAGAAACTGCTGAAGCTGGTATTCGGGATGTTGTTTGGGGTATTCGTGGCCGCAGTAGTGGCCGAAATTGGACTGCGCGTGATGGTGCGCAATGGGTCGCTGCCCAACCGCATGGTGGCCGACATCTTTGCGGCGCACGCCACCGGCTGGACGCTAGAGCCGGAACTGGAAGCGCGTGTCTATTCCACCAACGGCCTGGTCGAAATCGATGTCAACGGCATCGGGTTTCGGGACGAGGAGTATCCGCGCGAGCGCGCCGACGACGTGCCGCGCGTGCTGATGATGGGCGATTCGTTTACGCTGGCCCTCGAAACGCCGCAGGACGAGGTCTTTCATGTCTTGTTGGAAGACCAATACGAC
>JAADYV010000437.1 GCA_010092855.1 Chloroflexota bacterium
GCGGCTTCGAGTTCCGCGATTTTCTCGCGCAGGTCCTCGACCAGCCCCGCGCGCTGGATGGCGACGGCGGCCTGGTTGGCGAAGGTTTGCAGCAGCGCGACCTCGCCCGGCTCAAAGCGATTCTGATGCGTGCTGTGCACGATCATCACGCCGACGTGCTGCTCCTGGGCCAGCAGCGGCACGTACAGACCCGCCCGCAGCCGCGCGCCTTCCACGTCCGGCGGACGCGGCGTGGTGCCCGGCGGCCAGGCATCATACGGCACCGGCCCCGCCGCCACACCCGCACGGAACACGTCTTCGGCAGGAAGCCGGGTATGCAGCAGCGCCGGGTCCCAGCCCTGCAGGGCCAGCACTTCGGCCTGGTCTCCGTCCCGCAGATAGTACAAAATCGCGCGGTCGGCACCGCACAGGTCGCGCGCACGCCAGCACACCTGGACCGCCAGCGCGTCGAGGTCATCGGACGAGATCAGCGCCTGCCCGATGTCCTGCAACGAAATAAGCGCCTTGGTGCGCTGCTGTAGGACGTTGTGGGCTACTTCCAACTCGGCCACGCGGCGTTCCAGCGCAGCATGGGAATCGGCCAGGGCGCGCTCGCTGGCCACCAGCAGCTTGTAGGTGCGGTGGAACTGCTCGCTTTCGAAGTGCAGCACGTCCCCCAGCGGCAGATAACCGCGTACCGCCAACCCCAGCACGTAATCCTCCGCTGGCAGCAGCGAGGGTTGTTCCAGCACGTTAGGTGCGCCCGGGTCCCCGCGAAAGATATCGAAGACCAGCACGTCGCCCTTACGCCCACTGCCCTCACACGCGGGACAGCCCACCGCGCGATAGTACACCGGCTGGTGATCCGGCTCGATTTCGGACTGGGGCAGCAGCGCCAGCAGCCGATTGAGTTGTGCGGCGTCGGGGGTATAGGGCAGTTTGCAGTCGAGGCACAGCGCGGGCTGCCGCTGCACGCTGATGATCCAGGCCAGGTGTTGCAGCTCCGCACGGGAGACACCCAGGTCGAGCAGGTGGCGCGCCACGCCCGCCCCCCGGAAGACCGAGTCCACCTGGGAAAGCACGCGCAGTCCTGCGGCGGCGGCGGCGAGTGCCAGCGCTGCGTTGTCCGCGTCCAGCGTATCCAGCACCAGCAGGTCCGGGCGGCGCCTGGCGGCTTCAGCCATGATCGCTTGGTACTCGTCAAAAGGCCGGACCGTCATCACCATCGTCCGGCGCTGAAATGCACGCGGGACTCGCACCGCGTCCTTCGCGCGCGTCACGACCACACAATGCGCGTCTGGGTTGGCGGCCAATATCTCGCGCATCAGGATGCGGAAAATGGTCGAGCGTCCGCTAGGCAGGAAGCCTTCGCCGCTGCGCAGGTCCAGCCCGGCGACCACGGCTAATCCCGGTCCATCATGAGTCAGCTGTTCGAGAAAGGTATCGACCTGGGGCAGGTGGAAGAAATCCGCGAGTTTCAGCATGAGCTGCGATTCCCACCGCCAGGGGGTGATTGGTTGTTGGTGATTAGACCGTTACCAGCAACCAACACCTATATCAACTCTTGACCGCCAGTGGTTCCAGGGTGCCGCTGTCGTCGACCTCAAAGCTGACTTCGAGCCGAGGGCTGCTGGCCAGCGCGTTGTCATCGCAGTAGGCGGCCACTGCTTCTTCCAGATTGTGGAGCGCTTTCTTGATCGTTTCGCCATCCGTGACGAGAGGGATTTCCAGACCGTTGATCACGTAATACGTGCCGTTTTCGCTGTCGTGCCGCTGCATACTGAACCGCAGTATGTCATCAATCATTGCCACTCCCTGCAAGCGTAATCGTGGTCGAGAGATTGGTACACTGTGACCGAATGGTGTTGACCTTTTGACGCAGCCGACCCTATCCCCGGAGGCACGTACATCAACACGGTCTCATTATACCGCAAGATTCTCATTTGTCATGGCTTTTGGAAGCGCTTTCATCAGACATCAGACATTTCTTGACAACTGGACAACACTTCATCCAGTTTCCAGCGGCGGCTGGCGCCCACCATCACCCAGATAGCCGCTCGGCGCTGGACAGCTTGCGTCCGCATCCGGCATAATACGACTGTCAACTACCGCGGAGCAACCATCATGCGCTGTTCAGGTTGGATGCTGAGCGTTCTGCTGTCGGTTGTGCTGCTGCTGGGCGTCGTCACCAGCGTGCCGGTGGAGACAGACCAACAGCCGGTCACGGTGGAGCCGGTCGGGACAGTCAGCGCGCTGGACACGCACAGCGCGGATGGCGTGCGGTTTGCCGGGTTTTACGCCGGCCCCGTCCCCGTTCGCGCGGGCGAGGCCCTTGTGCTGGGCTGGGATGTGGATGGTGCGGTTTATGTCCGGCTGCTGCGTTACGATCCGGTCTATCCGCCGGGCAGTACTGTGCTGGCCGACGGTTTGTCACCCACCGATTCACTCACCTTCACGCTGCCCGTGCCAGAAGGGGATGCGTACAGCGCCCGCGCCTGGTACCAACTGGTGGCGGTGGACGCCAGCGGGCAAGAAACACCCGGTACGGTGGCCAATGGCGGCCTGATCAGCCTGCCGATGGTGTGTCCGTTCCCGTATTTTTTCGGTTATGCGCCGGATAGCTGCGCCGAAAGCCCGAATGCACAGTCGTTCGCGGCCACAGCGCAGGGCTTCGAGCGCGGGCTGGCGCTGGCATATGACGGCGGCGTGACGGTGCTGTATGAAAACGGCACGTGGCAGCGGCTGCCGGATGTCACCCTGCCCAATCTCACCCTGCCGGATTTACCCAGCGCTCCGGTGGAAACTCTGGGTGCAACACTGCGCGAACCGGTGGTGTATCCGCTGCAAAGGCAAAACGAAGCGCGTTTGTTCGTCACCACCAAAACAGCCATCAACCATGCCCTGACGCTGCCGGATGGACAGGCCGCGTTCCTGCACTGCGCGGACTTTGCGTGCAGCACCGGCACCTGGCTTTTCGTCGAACCGGTTGATGAGCCACCAACCCTGACACGATAGCGATAAGGAGAAACCCTCATGCCGAACGTCGTTAACATTGCCCAGAAATTTGCGCTGTTCGATGAACTGTGGAGTCCGCGCATCGCGGGCGAACTCAACGACTCGTATGTCAAGCTGGCCAAGATCAAGGGCGAGTTTGTATGGCACCACCATGAAAACGAGGACGAGCTGTTCCTGGTGATCAAAGGCCGCCTGCTGATCCAGCTCCGCGATCAAGACCTGTGGCTGGAGGAGGGCGAATTCTTGATCATCCCGCGCGGCGTGGAACACCGTCCTGTCGCTGAGGAGGAGGTCCACATCCTGCTGTTGGAACCCAAGTCCACCCAACACACCGGCAACGTCGTAGACGAGGACCTCACCCAAACGGAGCATAAGTGGGTCTAGGCCGTACTACCCAGGCCCGGCCACGCGAGGAAGCGGGCGCAACACGGGCGGCGGTTTTGCGTAGAATACTGTGAACCCGCCCCAACGTGAAACCGCGCGGTGGGGGTGAGTTTCTTGCGCGAAATCTGCTGGAGGATAGCCCCATGACCCAAACTGCAACCATTCCCGCCAAGTTGGACGTCACACCGCCCCGTTTTGTCAACAGCACCGTCAAGCTGCTGTTGCGGTCCCCGCTACACGGCGTGCTCAGCAAAAGCATGACCATCCTGTACTTCACCGGACGACGCAGCGGCAAAGCGTACCAGGTGCCGGTGCAGTACATGCCGGACGGGGATGACATCATCGTGCTCAGCAAGCGCTTCCGCACCTGGTGGAAGAATTTCCAGGACCCGGCCCCACTGTCGCTGCGGCTGCGCGGCAAAACTGTACCCGCGACCGCCCACGCCACAACCGACGATGACGCGGTGGCCGCGATGCTGAGTCGGTTCATGGCCTACGATCCGCGCGGCGCGAAGTTCTACGATGTGCCCATTGACGAGGCTGGCCAACCGGACATGGCCCGTGTGCGCGAGATTGCGCCGTATATCGTGTCGATCCGCATTACGCTGGACTGACGCCAAACCCGCCAGCACCATCGCTAGCATACGCGCACTGCACGCCCGGTCTACGCCTGGCTTGCGAGTGATCGGCGGTGTGTTGACGGCCACTTGAGTCCCGCTCCACTTTGCCCTACACTGTATAGTAACAGGCAAGTTTGGAGAAGAAAGAACCATGACACACAGGGGACTCAAACTCAAAGTTGTTGGATTGCTTTTCATCGCCGTGCTGACCGTTTCGCTGGCGGGGAATCTGCTGCCGGTGGACCGTGCAGCGGCGCAGGGTTACCCGACGGCAACGGTCAACACCGGCGCGCTTAACGTGCGCAGCGGCCCCGGCGTCGGCTACGGGGTCCAGACCAGCATCCCGCGCGGCACTGCCGCGACGCTGCTGGCCCGCAACGCGGATACGTCGTGGGTACAGATACAGTTGTCATCCGGCCTGTTCGGTTGGGTGAACGCGCGCTATCTGGCCACCACCTACCCGCTGTACAGCCTACCGATAGGCTCCGGCAGCCAGCCGGTGCAGGCCACCGCGACCGTGACCAGCTATGCGCTCAACATCCGCAGCGGGCCGGGCATCAGCTATACGCGCGTCACCGCCGTCTATCGCGGGACCGGGCTGATTCTGCTGGCGCGCAATTCCGACGCCTCATGGGTGCGCGTGACGCTGCCCGATGGTTCGTATCCCGGCTGGGTCAACTCCGGCTACATCAGCACGACCTACCCGTTGGTCAGCCTGCCGGTCGAGTACGTCACGCAACCC
>JAADYV010000074.1 GCA_010092855.1 Chloroflexota bacterium
ATGCGCTGCTCAATGGGAATGCGCGAGAGCAGGCCGCTGATCATACGTTTCTGGTGCGTGATGCCGTACACCATCGCCTGGGGATAGTCGCCCAGTTCGTCCCAGCCATTGGACGGCGCAGCGGGTACTTCCAGCACCACGTAGTCGTAGTCGTCGCCGTAGTCTTCCCCGCGCATCATCGCGTAGAACTCGTAGTCGCGCAGCCTGGGGATGGTGGGCGAGGGTTGGAACGCGCCAAAATCGGCAATCAACGTCAGCAGCACCAGCGCCGCGATTCCGCCCCGCCAGCGCACCGGACGCGCGCGCAGCCAGGGATCAAACGAGCGGGCCAGGAACACGATCAGGCCCACCATCGCCGGGGGCAAAAAGCGGACCGGCGTGCGCATCTGGCCGTTGAACAGCTCGTGAAGCAAACGAAACGGCAGCGGAATCTGCACGCCGAGTAGCTCCACATCCGGGCCCAGCGTCAGGATCAACGCGAGGCCACCCGCCGCCAGCCACAGCCAGCGTTCACGGTCGGCGGGCGATCCAGCAAAGCGCGAATTCCCCCGCCAGCGCCGGATCAGCGGAACCAGCAGCGCAACCAGCAGCAGCAAACTGGGCAGGCGGCCAATGCTGCGGTTGAAGTCGCCCGGATGGAAAAACAGCGCTTCCAGCGGCACGGAATAGTAGCGCAAGGTCAGCA
The DNA here is from genome assembly GCA_010092855.1 of Chloroflexota bacterium. GTDB lineage: Bacteria > Chloroflexota > Anaerolineae > Aggregatilineales > Aggregatilineaceae > TC-15. The sequence goes on from JAADYV010000074.1 coordinate 686, forward strand.
GGCGGGCAGGCTCTAACTCGCTCGTGTCCATGTCCAGCGCCGGTTGCAGCGGCCCCAGGAACCAGGCCAACGTCACCGTCAGCGCCAGCGCCAGCGCACCCAACCCCACCAGCCGCCCACGCGCGCGCCAATCGGGGAGCGCGAACAGGTTCCACAGCGCCAGCGGCCCCAGCAGCAACCCACCCCACAACACCACCAGCGTATCCGTGAACCACATGCCCCACAGCACCACTCCGGTCAAGATGGCCCACACGATGCGCTGCGTGGTGAATGTGCGCTCCCAGGCCATCAACACCAGCGGAATCCACCACACAGTTAGCAGGTTGAGGTGGCCGCTGCCCGCGTGATGCAGCATGTAGGGCGAGAGCGCCAGCCCGCTTCCCCCCAGCAGCGCAATGCCCCGGCTGATGTGTTGGCGGCGCAGCAGGGCGTACATCAGCGCGCCGGTGAGCGTCAGGCAGCCCCACACGATGCCGTTGGCGGTGGGATAGTGGCCCACCAGCGGCTCGAAGATGGCATACACCGGCAGCAGCGAGGCCGTCAGCGAGTGATAGGCCAGGTTGTGCTCAAACGGCGCTAAAACGTAGTCGGTGTACCAGATGTTTTCGCCGTGTGTTGCCGCGTGCCGCAGCCACCACAGGTTCCAGTGAAAGTGGTAATAGTCCAGCACGCGCTCGGAACCGGGTGGGTCGCCGGGCACGTCCTGGTTCAGGCGCAGCGTTAGCGGGGAGAGCGCCAGAAAACTAAGCAGCAGGAAAAACAGCAGCACGGCCAGCGGCTGTCGTTGGCTTCGCCAGATACGCATGGTCCCGTCTCTCTCGTTGTGTCCAAACCGCGCCGGATTATACCAGCGCTTACCAAGTGGTGGTTACCCTACGACAGTGAAAAGCCCCTCGCCGGAAAAACGAGGGGCTTGTTTGTTAGGTGTGTTCAATTGTGTTCAGACCGGAATGTGCACTATGCCTAGCCGAGTTTGCGCTGGAAGTAGGACACCATCTCATCGAAGGCATCCTGCGCCACTTCGTCCGTGCGCAACTGGCTGTCAGCCAGCATAAACCCGTGTGGCTCGCCCGCGTAAATCTTCAGTTCAAAGTCCTTGCCCGCCGTGTCGAGCGCGGTGGCATACTGGTAAATGTCCGCGATGGGGCTGGGGCTGTCGGCGGTGCCGTGAATGATCAGCATCGGCGCGGCAAGCTGATCCAGCACGTCAGCGGGCGGCGTGTCGCCACCATAGGGGAAGCCATACCACGCCACGCCAGCGCCAAATTCCTCGATCTGTGGCAGGAACAACATGGTGTAGCGACCACCGGCGCAGAACCCGGTCAAGCCCAGGCGCGCGGTGTCAACGTCGTCGCGCTCGCCCAGGTAAGTGATGCTGTCGCGCAGCAACTGCTCGACGGTAGCGTCTGCCGGACTCTGCTCAAACGTCTGCCAGCCCACTGCCAACACCACAAAGCCCTGCGCCGCGAACTGGTCGGTCATGGTGCGGTAGCCTTCTTCCAAGCCCCGGAAGGAATGGATCAAAACAATACCGGGATACGGGCCACCGTCGGCGGGGGCCGCCAGGTAGGAGGCATACGCCTGGCCGCCGCTCATTACGTCTACATCGGCGCTCTCGATTTCCATCATCTCGTCAGGTCCCTGGGCCAGCACCGTACCCGGCACCAGCACAACACAACACACCATCAACCAAAACAGCTTCTTCATTGTCGGCTCCTTTTAACCAATCGGTATCTAGTTTATACTGGTTTCATGGACGTATTGCCGTTAAGAGAACTATGAGAATTATCCTATGCGCCAGGAGGAACAAATACATGGTTAACGCAGTTCTGGATCGCACATCGCTGCCGCTGCGCGACTATCACAAAGCCAAAAAGCTGATGTGGAATCCCCAGGATATCCGCTACGAGCAGGACAAAACAGATTGGGCCAACATGACGTCGCGCGAGCAGGACCTGGTGCGGCGCGCGCTCACGCTGTTTTTGGGCGGCGAAACGTATGTTACGCATGACCTGGCCCCGTTGCTGGTCGCGCTGCGCCACTCCGGGGACCATCTGGAAGAAGAGATGTTCATCACCACGCAGTTGTTCGAGGAGAGCAAACATGTCGAGTTCTTCGCGGATGTGCTGGAAAATGTGGTGCAGGAGGTCGATGATCTGGCCGAGATCGCGGGCGAGAACTACCGGGGCCTGTTCGAACGCGAACTCAGTGCCGCGCTGGGACGCCTGCTGACCGATCATTCGCGGGCAGCGCAAGTTGAGGCCGTGGTCACCTACCATATGATGATCGAGGGCGTGGTGGCCGAAACGGGCTATTACGGCATCTTCACTGCGCTGAAGACGCGCGGGCTGATGCCGGGACTGGTGCAGGGGCTGGAGTTGGTGCAGCGGGACGAAGCGCGTCACATCGCGTTTGGGCTGCACTTGCTAACTCGCTTGGGCCGCGAAGAGCCAGCATTGTGGGACCTGATCGACGCGCGCATCAACGCCCTGTTCCCGCTGGCGGCGGGCATCTTCAGCGAACTGCTGGAAGACTTTTTGCCTGACATTCCGTTTGGGCTGGACCTGGGCGACCTGGCGGATTACGCTAGTAAACAATACATGGCGCGGACCGGTGTGTTGGCGCGCGCCAGGGCCTAGAGGGAATGGGATCATGTCCGATTCCGGCAAACCCAAACGGGGCAAACCGCGTGTACAGCGAGGCCAGCGTACCAAAATCGCGCTGACAGGGATGTTCAAGGGCGTCGAGATGCGTTCCAAGCTGGAAGTCCACTTCGCGCACGAACTCGAAGCGCGCGAGATCGCGTGGCGTTACGAGCCAGAACGCATCGGCGCCGGCGGCTACCTGGTGGATTTTTACCTGCCAGAGCTGCGCACCTGGGTCGAGGTCAAGGGGCGCTTCGAGCCGCGCGATAGCCTGCTGCTGCCCAACGTCGCCGTCAACCTCAAGCGGGATCGCGGCGAGCGGTTGTTCTTGTTCATGAAAACGAAGGCGTTCCAGATCGGCTCCAAGCAGTATACCGAACTCACGCTCGACGAATTCTGGCAGATGGTGCAAAATCCGCCAGAATAAATGCACCATTTTCGAGAGCGAGGGGAATTATGCGAATATACTTAGTGCGGCATGGCAAAGCCTCCAAAGACCCGTCCATTCCCACTGACGCCGAGCGTCCGCTGACTAAACGCGGGCGCGCCGACGTCGAAGCTGTCGCGCGCCAGATCGCCCAATCCGGCGTGGACATCCACCAGATTCGGCACAGTGGGCTGGTGCGCGCGGCCCAAACCGCCGACATCCTGGGCGACCACCTGCAACCACCCGGCGGGGTGATCGCGGTTAAGGGGCTGCACTACGCCGACCCGGTCGAGCGGCTGGCCCACGAACTGCACATGGAACCCTACCCCGTCATGTTTGTCGGCCACAACCCGTTTATGGAGAACCTGGTGAGCCTGCTGCTGACGCGCAAGACGGGCCTGACGCCAGTCTGGTTCACGACCTCGTGCACGGTCTGCATGGAGTTTATCGAGGGCGAATGGTCGATCCGGTGGGTGCTCAACCGTGAGATCATGCCGGGAAAGGACTGAATCCCGGCGCAGGGCAACGCACAACCCAGTAACTACCCGGTGCGTATAAGAAGTGGATTTTACCTATGATCTCGGGTTTCACGCTTTTGAGGAGTAAATAATGTCAGGTACAGTTTTGGTAACCTATGCCTCGCGCTACGGGTCGACGGGAGAGGTTGCGGAGGCGATCGCGAATACGCTGCGCAACACAGGCCTGGATGTTGAGCTGCAGCCAATGAATGCGGTGCAGTCTCTCGACGGCTATCGTGCGGTGGTGCTGGGCGCGCCGCTTTACATCGGTAGCTGGCACAAAGACGCGCACAACTTCCTGGCACGGCACGAGGGGGCACTCGCCGGACTACCGGTGGCGATCTTTGCGCTGGGTCCCCTGGGCACCAGCGAGGGGGAAATGCAGGGATCGCGCGAGCAGCTCGACAAAGAACTGGTCCAATATCCCTGGCTGCAACCAGTGACGGTCGAGATGTTTGTGGGGAAATACGATCCGGCCCGGCTGAACCTGCTGCACCGGCTGCTGACCGTGCTGCCCGCCAGCCCACTGCACGGGATGCCCGCCAGCGATCACCGTGACTGGGACGCGATCAAGGCCTGGGCCACCAGCCTGGAAGACCAACTGTAGCCCTCGCAAGAGAGAGTTGGTGAGTCACCAGCCTTTTTGTGCCACCGGAGATTCGGCGGGAGCCTTGCTGACCACCGGTGGCCGGTAGTTCTCCAACGAGATGCCATACGCTTCGGCCACGAGCTGCACGGGATGAATGGTGGTGGTGCCAGTCAGGGACGTGATCTGCCACCGGCAGGTTTCCGTGTCGCATACCACCGTATCCGCACCTACTTCGTACACTTGCTCCGCAATCGGCCAGCCAACCCCCTCGGCGATCTCGCGCTTTTCGGCTTTGTAGCCATACGTGCCAGCAATGCCGCAGCAGTCCGCGTCGATCTCCCACACGCGCAAACCGGGCACCAGGTCTAGCACGTCCAGCGCGGGGCGGCCCATGCCGTGCGCCTTAAGCTGGCACGGGGCATGATAGGGCAGTTCGCGTTCGAGCGGCTGGAAGTCCAACGGCAAACGACCTTCGGCGTGCAGCTTCCACAGAAATTCCATAAAGTCGTAGGTGTTGGCGGCTACCAGCCGGGCATCCGCGTCATCCAGCCCCAGGACGTGCTCGTAATCCCCCTTGATGGCCGTCATGCAACTGGCCGAGGTGCCCACAATCGGGATACCACGCCGGGCATACCCCACCAGCGCCTTGATGTTGGTGCGCGCATAACGCCGCGCTGCTGTGAAGTCTCCGTTGGATTGGGCGGGCAGCCCGCAGCACGTTTGCGGTGGAATCTCGACATGCAGCCCGATGCGCTCCAGCACGGCGACCGCCGTCTGGGCAATGTGCGGCTCGTAGGTGTTGCTCGAACAGCCGTGAAAATACACCACGCGGTTGGCGTCGCCGTCCGGTTCCGGGCGTGGATAGCGCTTGAGCTGCTTGTTCCACCACCCCCGGAACGTGTAACCCGCCCAGCCGGGCAGCGGCCCGCGCGCTGAGATACCAAAAATCCGCTCTGCCAGCCAGCGCAGCAGCCGCGAGCGCACGCCGAAATTCATCAGCGGCGCGAACGGCGTCCCCAGGCGGCCCCACAGTTCGTTGCGGCTCAGGAACCAGTTGCGCAGTGACATGCCGTGCGTCTCGGTCATTTGCGCTTTGGCCTGGGTGTTGATCTCCATCACCCGCACGCCATGCGGACACACGAGCGTACAAATCCCGCAGCCGGAACAGTACTCGACCGCGTGATCAGGCGAGGGTTGGCCCGGCTCGCGCAGCCGCTGCGCCTGGGGGCCAACGGTCTTGGGGCCAGGGAAAAGCGGGGTCAGCGGTGCCACCGGGCAGGCAGCGGTACAGATGTTGCACTTGAGGCAGTGATCGGCAGTGAACGCGGTCTGGTGAATGAGAGCGGAATGGTTATCGTTCATAGTCATCTTTTCGCCAGCCATCTTTGCCGGTCATTTCTTAGCCGCCTTAGCCGGGGTATCCTCGTACAGCCCCAACGCCACCTGAACTGCTTTGTAGGCCGTTGCCAGTTGGATACCTTCGGCACAGCCATCCGTGATCGGGTTGAAGCCCGCCAGCAGGCTGCCAACCGCGTAGACGTTGTCGTAGACCGGTTCGCCATTGACCCCAACGGGACGCAGTTTCTCGTCCACACGCAGGCCGGTCACACGGTGCACGGGATGCCCGCGCCGCCGCAGCAAGTTGTCGCGATACCAGTTCTCGCGTTCGTCACCGTCCGGCGCTTCGACCGGCAGACCCAAGACCGGCTCCCACAGGCGACCGATTTCGTCGCTTTGGATGCCTGCGTTGTAGAGGTCGCCCGTCGCCAGGATGAACTGGTCGGCGCTGAATGTGTTGAGATGGCCCAATGCCTTGACCTGCACGGCGGAACAATGATTGCCATCGGTAATTGAGCGCACAACCCGGTGACCGATCTGGACGCGCGCGCCCTGCCGCAAAAGCCAGCGCCGCAGCCGGTTACACAGCCGCACGCCGGGCACGCTGGGCGGCAGCGTGGGAATTTCGAAGACCAGCCGCGCGATCTGCTCGCTGAGATGGTCCAGCACCGGCATTGGACGTTCCAGGCCCAGCACAGCCGGAAAGCCGATTTTCTCCACGCCCTTGACCTTGCGCCGAAGCTGCCGGATCACGCTCGCACAGAAGTCGGCGCTGTCGAACATACGCGCCAGGTCCACCGGCCATTGGTCCCAGGTGTGGGGCTGTTCCGGCAAGTCAAGCATCATCGCACGCGCCTGGATGCCCTGGGCCCGGAGGTTGTCTACTGCCAATTGGGGGTAAAAATCGCGCCAGCCGTTGAAGCCCACCAACAGCACCGTTTCGGTCACGTCGGTCAGGTCGCCGTTGGCCATGCCGCGCGGCGCCAGCATTGGTCGCTGAATGGCTCCCAGCGCCGTACTCAGGTGCAGGTTGTGGCCATCCTTTTTGCGCATATCGTAGGGTAGCCCAACCGCGCGCGCAACGTCCTGAAATGTCTGCACGCCGCACAACATCGCGTCTGCCCCGGCCCGTCCATAGGGATGTTCCGGGTGCATGGCGGCATAGCCGCGCACTTCCGCTATCACGTCGTCGTTGGCGCGGTCACATACGCTGATCCAGCCCGGCGTGATCATTGGCTGGCCCCAGCCCTGCGCAATCAAGCGTACTTTGGCTCCGGCGTTGACCGCGTTTACGGCGGCCATCAACCCGGACAGCCCGGCCCCAATCACGATCACGTCTGTGCCGTTGGCGGCCTTGATCCGGCGAGTCCCATCGTTACAAGGTAAATCCATCGGCTCCCTCGATCCCCGCGTCGTCGCCTGCTCCATCGCCTTCTGCGTCAGCATCCCAGGAAAGCTTGTCGAGGCCCAACGTGCGGCGGTAGATCACTTCGTCGAGGTAAAACTGCCGCAGCCCGTGCCCCCACAAGAGCGGCTGAACGCCCCGGAAGCGTTCGTTCACGAAATCTGCCAGCGCGCGGACAGCTTCCTGGCCAGACGTGCCGTGCATCTGCTGGAGAATACCTGCTGCACGGTAGCTGCAAAATCCCGCCTGGCACGGCCCCATCCCCAACCGCAGGTCACGCCGCAGGTCATCGAGTTGGACCGGCTGGTCACCATAGGCGGCGATGGCGTCCTCAAGCTGGCGGCGGGTGACCATCTCACACTCGCAGATCAGTTCGCCCGCCAATTCGCCGTGTTCCAACTGGCGCAGGCGGTGGTCCAACTGGTGGTAGCGCCGCGAGGGAGCCGCCGGAACCGGCAGCGCTTCATCGGCAGTGGTGCCGGGTTTATCCATATCCAACTGGGCGCAGACCACGTCCGCTGCCTGTTCACCCATCAAACGGCAGGTCGTCAGCTTGCCACCCACCACCGTCACCAGCCCGCGCACGTCATCGCGCTCGACATGGTCGATCACGGAAAAGGTGCGCTTGACCGCGCGGCCAACGGCGTCATCGTGCCCGGCTTCGGGTGGCTCGTACAGGGGCCGCACACCAGACCACGCTCGCAGCGCGCGCCCGGCACGAATGCCCGGCACAACAGCGTCGGCTTCGGCCAGGATTTTGTTTACTTCCCAGTTTTCGATGGTGTTGTCGTCGGGGCGGTCGGTGTGCACCGAGGTGGTGCCCAGCACACACACCGTGCCCACCGGCACCAGGATATCGCCGTCCGCCGCCGGGCGCAGCCGGTTGACGACTGTGTTCACCCAGCGCGTGTTCATGGCGATCATCGCGCCCCGGTCGAAGCGAATGCGCACGTCCAGCCCGGCCAGCCCGGCCACTACGCCCGCCCAGGGTCCGGCAGCGTTCAGCACGCAAGCGGCGTGAACGGTCCGTACTTCGCCCGTGCGGGTGTCTTCCAGTTCCGCGCCAACGACGGCGTCCCCCTCACGCAGCAGGGCACGCACGCGGTGGTAGATCAGCGCATCGCCGCCAAACAACCGCATGGCGTTGACGAAGACGTGGACCAGGTCAAAGGAATCGCACGAACCATCCGGCACACGGTAGACGGCGGTGATGTCAGTCGCCAGGGTGGGTTCATGTTCGCGCGCCTGCCCCGGAGTCAGCTTCTCCGTTGGGATACCCGCCTCCGCGCAGCCGGTCACCCACTGCTGCGGAAAGTCTGGGGGGTCTAACGCGGTGGCCACAAACAGGCCGCCGGTATCTTCGATGGCAAAGGGCGCGATGCGGCGCAGCACACGGTTTTCGAGGATGCATTCGCGGGCCGTTTCGGGGTCGCGCACCGCGTAGCGCCCGCCAGAATGCAGCAGCCCGTGATAGCGCCCGGATGTGCCGGTGGAAAGATCGCGCTGTTCGGCCAGCAGGACGCGCACACCGCGCCGCGCCAGGTCATACGCCGCCGCAGCCCCGGTTGCGCCGCCTCCAATCACCAGCACATCAACAGCAGTGGTGGCCAACGTAATACTCCCAATTGCACAAAATACTTGTTGCCCAACTTTCCTGGCAGCATAACATGCCGGGCAGTCGCCAACTAGTAACAAAGGTCACGAGATGCTATGCCGTCTTGGATAGCGCCGGATGACAGCAGCGGACACCGGCTAGCGCGGGTACTTGCGCACGATTTCATGAGCAATCTCACGAAACGGAGCGGTTTCCGGGGTTTCGTGCGCGCCGTTGACGAGTGGGTGCCGGGCGTTGATGCGCTGGCTGATGGTGAGGTGCATCGGGACGCGGCCTAGCAGGTCAACGTTGGAATCGGCGGCGTCCCAGGCACGGTCCGTGCGGTCGAAAACTTCAATCTGTTCGCCACAATGCGGGCACAGCAGGTAGCTCATGTTCTCGACCACACCCACGATGGGCACGTTGGCCGCCTGGAACAGTCCCAATGACCGGCGGGTGTCCATCAGCGCCATGTCCTGCGGCGTCGTCACGATCACGGCCCCCGACCAGCCAATCGTGCGGACCAGGGTCTGCTGTGGTTCGCCAGAACCGGGCGGAAAGTCCACCAGCAGATAATCCAGCGTGCCCCACAGCGTGTCTTGCAACGTCTGCCGAATGATGTGCCCCGCGAACATCGGGTCGGGCAGCACCGTCTCGGCATCGCCCAGCACCAGCCCGACCGACATCACCTGCAAGCCATAGCGTTCCAGGGGCCGGATGTAGGGCTGTGATTCGGCGCGCACAGCGGGCACCATTCCTTTGCGGGATGTTTTGCGCCGCACGCCCAACATCAGCGGCACGTTGGGGCCATACAGGTCGGCATCATATACCCCAACCTGTGCGCCGGTCTGCGCGAGCGCCAGCGCCAGGTTGACGGTGACGGTGGTTTTCCCCACGCCCCCCTTGCCGCTGGCCACTGCCAAAATATGTTTGACACCCGGCAGAAACATATCACCCTCCTGCATTGGAGCGTTGACTATGCGGCAGATTATAGGGTTTCAGGGAGTCAGCCAGCCAGCGATGATAAACAGGTAAATGCATACGGGGGCAAGACCCGGCGATCCCGCCCCCGGAAAACGCAATGGGTGGTGTACTACTGGTAGCGCAGGATATCGGACACGGTCTTGCGCGCGGCGGAAATCGACGGCCACAGACTGGCCACCGTCGCAAACAGAACCGCTCCCGCCAGGCCAATGAAGGGCACGGTCAGCGGGTAGGTGAAATCGACGGTTGTCCCAGCAGGCAGGGAATCGATCAACATGGGCGCTATCGCCAGGCTAATCGGCAGGCCGAATGCCCAGGCAATGAGCGCGATCACCAGTCCCTCGCCCAGGAACTGTGTCATGACGGTCAGCGAACCGCTGCCAATCGAGCGCATGACGCCGATTTCCTTCTGCCGTTCCAGCACCGACATCGACAACACCGCCAGCAGCCCGATGCCGCCTACGCTGGCCAGTACAATCGCTGTGAGATTGAACAGCATCGAGAACATATCCATGAAGTCCTGCTCGTCAGCTTCTATCGCGGGCCGGTTATCGATGCCGTGCTGGACATTTGCGGCCAGTAGCGCGGCCTCAATCTCCTCGATGGCGTCATCCACTTCACTGATGGACGGGTTATCGGCGTCCAACTGCAGATAAAAGGTGTTGGGAGCTGGTGCACCATCGACAGTGACATACCGGGACACCAGCGCCAGCACTTCCCACCGGAAATAGGCGATGTCAAAAGGAATGTCGTCTACCCCCACAATCGTGAACTCGGCAGTTTCGCCGCCGCCGGTCACTTCCACCGTATCACCAGCCCCCTTCCCAATCATGTTGGCCACCGTCGCGCTAAGGATCACAGTCCGGCAGTCCGGCGACTCGATCTCGGCCACACAATCGATATCGGTGCGCCAGACCTCGCCGTCACGTAGATCAAGGTTATAGCCGGAGTTTTCCACGTCAATGCCGGACACATATAATTGGTTGGACTCAACAACCGCATTCGGATTTTTGTATCCTTCCAGCCCTACCTGGACCTCGAACCCCGGCGCAATACTATCATATGCGATTTCGGCATCCTGCAGAATGCGCTCGATATTGGCGGTGCTCTGCGCTTGATCGGGGTAGATGATGATATCGTGATCGAACTGAGAAAAAATATCCTCGATCAAGTCATCGACCAGGGAAAAAGCTGCCGTCACACCCATAAATGATCCGGCGGCCAGCGTCAGCGTGACCAGCGTCAGGGTCAGTCGCCAGCGCTTCTGGATCACGTTGCTAATCGACTGGCGAAAGTTGAGCGGCACAGGAATGCGGCGGATCAAATGTGCGATACGACCCCGCCCCCACCGGGACGAAATCCCGAAATCGGTCACAGCTTCCAAAATCGACACGCGCGTACCAGCCCAGACCGGGATGATGGTTACTACCACCGGCACCGCCAGGCCCAGCGTGATACCAATGCCAATGCCCAGGGCAGATATCTGGAATCCATCGAGGTATGTGCTGGCGAGATCGGCCAGGCTGTCCGACATAAAGGCGGTGGCCGGTATGGAGAGCACAATGCCCAATGTCGTGCCGACGATGCCATACACCAACGCCATCCCCGCAAAGATCAGGAACGTTTCCAGGCGGGTTGCGCCCAGCGATTTCATAATCCCGATCTGGTTGCGCTGTTCGGCTACAATGGTGTTGATGACATTCACCACCAGGAACCCCGACACTACCATCGTGATAATCGCCAGGATATTCAGCGCCACCACCACATCATTAACCTGTTGGAGTTGAAGATTGTTCTCCGGATCATCGAAAAAAGTACTGGTGACGGTATAGGGCGTTTCGGCTGCGATGTAGCGCGTCAACGCCGTCTCGTTGTCTTGCGCAGCCTCGAAGCTTGAATAGCGCACGACGATCAGCCTTAAACCACCGAAATCTCCGATCTGTTGAGCATCTTCATAGTGCGCAAAGATCACCAGGTCCATTTCGTCAATACGAACGGCCAGGTATGGCGCATACAATATGCCGGAGACGGTCCAGGGAGCAGCCTCTTCTTCGCCGGGGCGTGGTTCGAAAACCAGTTGATCGCCCACCTTAATGTCGTGGGCTTCGGCAAAACGGCGTTCGATGGCCACTTCCCGCTGGCCAACGCGGGGAAAGCCACCATCCACCACGTCTGTGATCGGTTCCAGCGGTAGATCATCCATCGGGTCGGTGTAGGCCACAATCGCCCCGTCGGTGTAGTCGTCGTCGCTGGTGGCCATTGTACCGGCGCTGCGCCAGGCCACCGACGAAAAAACCTGCCCCATAGCTTGTTCAACATCGGGCAGGTTTTCGATATCCGCGAGTATGGCCTGGTTTTCGGCCTGGTCTGTTTGGCCGTCCGGCAAATCCAGGTAAGCGTCGAGCATGGCCAGCTTTTCGGACCGGAGGTCGTCGCGCAGTTGGCCACTGATAATATCGCCCGTGCCCACCAGCAGCGATACCCCAAACACCCCCACCATAATACTCAGCGACACCAGCAGCGTGCGACCCCGGCGGGATAGTACGTCGGCAATAATCTTGCGGCGTATCGTGTTCATATTCTGATTCCCCTCATAAATACGCTTATGATCCATCTTACGCAATCCGGCGGGGAATCGTTGCCAACGCAAACAGCCCACCGGCGGGGGTGGGCTGTTCTGGTTGGTGAAAATGAACGAACTAGATCAACAACCGCATCGGGCTTTCGAGCAGGTCCTTGAGCAGTTTCATGAACTCGGCGGCCTCGGCACCATCGCTCACCCGGTGATCGACGCTGACGGTGGCCTTCATGCGAATGCCGACACCCAGCGTGTCATCTTCCAGCACGACCGGCACTTTCTGCGCCGAACCAACGGCCAGGATTCCGGCTTCCGGCGGGTTGATGATGGCGATGAAGTGGTCGACATCATACGGGCCCAGGTTGCTGATGCTGAAGGTGCTGCCCTCGATCTCGTGCGGCCTCACCTTGCCCTCCCGCGCGCGTGTAATCATGTCGCGGTTCTGGGCAGCGAGCGTGCCCAGCGCGGTTTTGTCCGCGTCGTAGGCCGTCACGTTGACCAGGCCGCCACCTTCCAACGCCACCGCGATACCGATGTTGATGCGCGAGTAGCGCGCCAGCTTGTCGCCGTAGTAGTGCGAATTCAGGTTCGGATACTGGCGCAGCGCCAGCGCCGCCGCCTTGACGATCAGGTCGTTGACGCTGATCTTGCTGGCGGAGTCTTCGATGCTGTCGTTGAGCTGCCGCCGCAGTTCGAGCGCCGCGCCCATGTCGATCTCGGTGGTGACGTAAAAGTGCGGCACGTACTGTTTGCTCTGCACCAACCGGTCACCGATCCGCACGCGCATCCGGCTGAGTTCGACGGCTTCCACGTCCGGCCCGGTGGGGAATTCACCCCAGGTCGGCGTGGTGGGCTTGACCGGGGGCAGGTCGCCTGCCTGGGGCGGCGCAGCAGGAGCCGCAGCCGGCGCAGCGGGCGCTTCCTCGACCGGGAAGTCCTCCACGTCTTTCTTCACGACGCGCCCACCGGGACCACTGCCCATCACGCGGCTGAGGTCGATACCCTTTTCTTCCGCGATGCGGCGTGCAATCGGGCTGGCCTTGACGCCACCCGGCAGCGCAGAGTCGTGTCCGTCGCGCGCAGCCGGTGCCGCCTGGGCAGCCGCCGGAGCAGGCGCGGCTTCAGCAGCAGGGGCAGCTTCCTCCGCCGGTTCTTCTGCCGGTTCCGCCGCAGCGGCAGCGGCACCATCTTCCGGCGCTTCTTCACCCGGCTCACCCACATAGCCAATCGATGTCCCGACCGCGACGATATCGCCCGGTTCGGCCAGCAGCGAGAGCACGGTGCCCTCGACCGTCGTTTCGATTTCAATGGTGGCTTTGTCGGTTTCGATCTCGGCGATCACGTCACCCTTGTTGATCTCCTGGCCGGTCTCCACCGTCCAGTTGATCAGCGTCCCTTCGGCCATGTCAAAGCCCAGCTTGGGCATAATAATCGGTTCTGCCATCAGATCACCTCTTTCACAGCGGCGATGATCTTTTCTGGGCTGGGCAGCGCCATCTTTTCGATATTGTCCGCATAGGGCAGCGGAACATCCATCGCCGCGACCCGTTTGACCGGCGCGTCCATATAGTCAAACATTTCATTTTGAAGCTGCGCGGCCACTTCCGACCCGACGTTAAACATGGGCAGGCTCTCTTCGACCACCACACAGCGGTTGGTTTTCTTGAAGCTTTCGAACACCGGCTCCAGGTCGAGCGGACGCAGCCAGCGCAGGTCAATCACTTCGGCCTCGATGCCATCCTTGGCCAGTTCCTCGGCGGCTTCCAGCGACCATTCCAGCCCCTTCTGGTAAGTGACGATGGTTACGTCGTCGCCCGCGCGTTTGATGTCGCTCTTGCCGATGGGCAGCACGAAGTCGTCGCCCTCCGGGACCGGCGCGCGCCGCTGGAGCATCGTGCTGTGCTCGATAAACATCACGGGGTTGTCGTCACGAATGGCGGCCTTGAGCATCCCTTTCGCATCGTAGGCCGTGCCTGGCACCGCCACGTACATGCCGGGGAAATGCGCGAAGATCGGTTCCGGCGCATGGGAGTGGGTGGCGCCCAACTGCTTGCCGCCGCCGGAAGTGGTGCGCAACACCATCGGCACCGTGAACTGGCCGTTGAACATGTAGCGCACTTTGGCCATATGGTTGACGATGGCGTCCATGGCCACAAACGCAAAGTTGATCGTCATCAACTCGGCAATCGGGCGCAAACCGGCCATCGCTGCGCCCACTGCTGCCCCGGCGATCACCATCTCCGAGATGGGGGTGTCGCGCACCCGCTTGGCACCAAACTCGTCGAGGAAGCCGCGCGTCACGGCGTAGGTGCCGCCCCAGACGCCCACTTCCTCGCCCATGATAAACACACGCTCGTCACGGTGCATTTCTTCGCGCAAGGCGGAGCTCAGCGCCTCACGAATTGTAATCGGTCTGTCTGCCATTTTGCCCCTCTATTCAACGTACACGTGGCTGATCAAATCTTCTTCCGTCGGGACTTCGCTGTTTTCGGCGAACTCAACGGCGTCGTCAATGGTCTTGAGCATGTCGTCGTCAATCTTGTCGAGCGTGGATTCGATATCCTTGTACTTATCGCACAGAAAACTGCGGAAGCGGCCAATCGGCCCGTTCTCAACAAACGACTCGACCTCTTCCTTGGTACGATAGCGCTGGGGATCGCCCATGCTGTGCCCTTCCAGGCGATAGGTGAGCGACTCAACCAGGATCGGGCCATGTTTGCGGGCGTGTTCAACCGCTTCGGAAATGCCCTCGTACACCTCAGCCACGTCCATCCCGTCCAGGCGCGGACCCTTTTTCATGCCGCGCCCGTTGGGGCCACAGCAGTAAGCCATCGCCTTCTGGACCAGTTCGGTGGCCCCGCTGGCCCGTTCGACCGACGTGCCCATGCCGTACTGGTTGTTCTCGATCAACCACACCACCGGCAGTTCCCACACCGCGCTCAGGTTCAGCGCCTCGTGAAAGTAGCCGATGTTGGTCGCACCGTCGCCCATGAAGGCCAGCACGACGCCGTCCTCTTCCATGTATTGAATCTTGAGCGCGATGCCCGCCGCCAGCGGCAGGTGCCCGCCGACGATGCCGTACCCGCCCCACATATGCAGGTCGCGGTCGGCCAGGTGCATCGAGCCGCCTTTGCCGCCGCTGACACCCGTGCGCCGTCCCAGCATCTCGGCCATCACCGCGTTAACGTCCAGGCCACGCGCCAGCGCTAGGCCATGATCGCGGTAGGCCGTGATGACGTGATCCTGTTCGCCCAGGGCCGCCACCGCGCCGACGCCGGTCGCTTCCTGGCCGATGTAGAGGTGCAAAAAGCCGCCGATCAACCCGCGCTGGTAAAGTTCGGCGCACCGTTCCTCGAACCGCCGGATCAACACCATCTGGCGGTACCACTCGAGCAGAATGTCTTTCTTAGGTAGTGCCATTGGGTTTCCCTCTGATTGCATGAAAACAGGCGTTCCCAACAACGCCTGAGATGAGATAGAGTGCTTCGCTGTGGCGATACACCGGAGATTGTACCGAAGTGCGTGTCCGGTTGGCAACAGAGATAGGCAGCATAAAAACCACCAAAATCTATCAAATCTGCCAAAATCCATGCAAGGACCACATAGAGCCCTGTCCCCCAAAAGGGCGGGGTGGTCAGCGCGCGCAAGCTGGACTATAGGAATGCCTCGTAAAACCCATGCCTTCAGGCTTGGGATAGAAGGAGCTATCAAACGCTTTAGCGTTAGTTCTATTGAGTAAATCTATGAAATGCAGTAGAATATAAGAGTAGACTATAGAGGTACTCATGGAACTCGCACAACCCAACAAAACATATCACACCACACATGGCTGGGTCTATTCGTGTCAATATCATGTGGTGTTTTGCCCCAAGTATCGCAGGCGGGTGCTAACCGATGGGATCGATGAACGGCTGAAAGAATTGATCGTCGAAAAGCAGTCAGAGTATGGGTATGCGGTGCTGGAAATGGAGATCATGCCCGATCATGTCCATTTGTTGCTGGATGTGAATCCACAAGTTGGGATAGTGAGTGTCATTGCCAAGATCAAAGGGTACACAGCACGTGTTTTGCGCCAGGAGTTCCCCTCATTACGGTCGCGTTTGCCATCGCTGTGGACGCGCAACAAGTTTGTTTCGACATGCGGCACAGTAAGTCTAGAAGTTGTCAACCGGTACATTGAAGATCAAAAAGGCAAATAGACATGCGCATCGTTCACCAGGGCTACCGGTTTCGCATCTATCCCAACCAAACACAGCAAGAAGCGATGGCGGTGCAGTTCGGACACGCGCGATATGTATACAACTGGGGCCTGTCGGAACGCAAAACGGCGTATGAGGAAACCGGCAAAGGCTTGAGCTACAACGAACAGGCGAAGCACTTGACGGACTTGAAGCGCGAGCAGCCCTGGTTACGCGAAGCGGACAGCCAGGTATTGCAACAAAAATTGATGGACTTGAACGCAGCGTATCAAAACTTCTTTGAGCGCGTGAAAAAGGGGATTCAACCGGCGGGGTACCCGCGTTTCAAGCGGCGCAAAGGCGAACAGAAGATCCGCTATCCGCAGCGTTTCAAGGTCGAAGACAACCGTATCTATCTGCCAAAAATGGGATGGGTGAAAGTCCGGCTGCACCGCAAGCTGGAAGGCGAGATGAAAAGCTGCACCGTGACGAGAACCAAGTCCGGGGCGCATTTCGTGTCGATTCTATGCGAGGAGGAAGCGCCGGAAGTCCCCCCTACCGGTCCTGAAGTGGGCATCGATCTGGGCTTGCTCACATTCGCGACGTTTTCCAATGACGAACCCCCTGCACCCAATCGCCGGTTTCTGCGCCAGTCGGAACACAAGCTCAAGCAATTGCAGCGCAAGTTGGCGCGTCAAGATCAAGGCAGTCGCCAGTGGCAGCGGACCAGACGCCGGATCGCCGCTTTACAGGAGCACATTGCCAACCAGCGCCAGGATCAACAGCACCGTCTCTCGTTCTATCTCACGCAATAATATGGGCGGGTGGTGTTTGAGAATTTGCACATCAAAGGGATGGTCAAGAATCATCGATTGGCAAAATCCATCAGCGATGCAGCCTGGGGTCAGTTTGTCGCGTTCTGTGCGTACAAAGGCGATTGGTACGGTTGTGCAGTGGAACAGGTAGACCGGTTCTTTCCTTCCTCGCAGACGTGTCATGTTTGCGGTGTCAAAAACGAGCATCTTGATCTGTCAGACCGCACCTGGCAGTGTCCGAATTGTAAGACGGTATTGGACCGCGACAAGAATGCCGCGATCAATATGCTGCTTGCGGGTGGCAGCTAAAACCCGACTCGGTGTGGTGCGCATCGAGTAACGCAGGTGGAGCGACAGTAAGCCCCAGGCAATGCGCCTGGGCCAGACGCTGAGAAGCCTGGAAGCCCAACTGCTTTAGCGTTGGGTAGCTCACACTGAACGTTCGTTCTGCTTAGCGAGGAAACAAATACTATGGCCAAAGCACGGTATTACCACCCCGACTATCGCCAGGCCGAGGTGTCGGCCATCGTCGAAGCGCTGGACCAGGGCAACAGCGTCTCCGTCATCGGGCCGCCCAGCATCGGCAAAACCAATCTGCTGCGCTTTCTGGACCAGGAGCGGCTGTCTGTCACCGACCCCAACAGCCCCTGGATGCGCTACGCCCCCAACAGCCTGGAGCAGGGTCCAGTGGTGGCGATCAATATTGATCCCAATGCGCTGCTGCCCGCGCTGCCCAGCGAACGGGGCCGGATCGCGGCAGAAGCGTGGCCCGGCTTTGAACTGCTCACGCACCGCACCACCATCACGCCACAGTTGTACCCGGTGCTGCACCGGCGGCGCAATGACCAGCCAGATGACACCCTGCTGGACCAGGTTGAGCGGCTGCAAGCCCGCTTCGAAAGCGCACACCTGGAAGTCACCGATTTCGAGGATTACTTGCACGCGCACCTGGCGCTGCGGCACCTGGAAAACATCATCAACGCCACACTGACCAGCCATCGCGTCCAGCAAACGCCGATCCGGTTGGCGTACTTCATGGACGAGTTCGAGCGGCTGTTGGGCGCGATGCCAGACTACTTCTTCGTGGCGCTGCGCAGCATCCGCGACCGGTTTAAGTACAGCGTGATGTTCGTGACCTTCACGCGCAACAGCCTGGACTACCTGTCCGGGGAGCGGCTGGCGGTGCTGGAGCCGTTCATCGAGCTGTTCAACGACAGCACCGTTTACCTGCGGCCCTTTGGCGACGATGACGCCTGGCGCATGATCGAGCAGTTGGAGCAGCGCTCGGTGTCTAAGGACGACTACGCGCTGGGCCTGTTGATTCGGGAGACCGGGGGCTTTGCGGGGCTGCTGCGGGCGGGCTTCAAACACACGGAGCGGCTGGCCGAAATTGCCGCGCGCGACTACCGGCAGGCGATAACGCAGGGGGCTACCCTGCTCAGCGCCGAACCCAACATCCAGGCCGAATGCGCGACGCTGCTGCGCGGCCTCAACCGGGAGGAGATCGCAACCTTGTACGCGGTGGTCAACACCCGGCGCGATCTAAATCCGGTGCTGGTGCGGGAACTGGTCAACAAGTCGCTGCTGGCCCAGGATAACGCCGGAATCCGCGTGATTCCGCCCGTGCTGGCGGCCTATATTGCCAACACGCCCACCCCACCCGAAGGTCGCGCCGTCACGCCGCCGGTCACCTTGCCGGAGGTGTAGCGATCAACTCAAACGGGCGAACCCAGCGGGTCGCCCTTCCATGTTCCACACGGGGCCTATTGCGGCTCGTTACCAGCCCCAGACCCAAATATCGAGGTCGCTGGTGGTGGCCAGGTGGGTGCCGTCCGGGGACCATACCAGGGTGTTGACGCTCTGGGGATAGCCGGTGAAATCGGCGATCGGTTCGCCGGTGGCAGCATCCCACAGCTTAAGCACGTTATCGTCCCCAGCGCTGGCAATCCGCGACCCGTCTGGCGACCAGTTGACGGCGTTGACTGTCCCCCCGTGAGCTAACGTGAACAACGCGGTTCCAGTGGCCATGTCCCAGGTGTAAGCCTTGTTGTCCGCACAGCCGGTCGCCAACTGCGCCCCATCCGCTGACCAGGTCACGGCCATGATCGCGCCGCGATGTGACAGGATGAGCGGCTCGGCGGCGTTTTCGACGGCCCCCTCGGCTACGCTCCATACCACCACATCATTCGCGTCCCCGCCAACCGCGAGTTGGCGTCCGTCCGGCGACCACGCCAGCGCGTTGATAGTCGTGCCCGGCCCGGTCAAGGTAGCGACCATTTCGCCGCGGCTCATATCCCAGAGGCGGACCGTGCCATCCGGGCTCGCGCCAGCCACCAGGCTGCCGTCTGGCGACCACGTCACCTGCTCGACGGAGATGGTGAGGTCCTGCGGCGCGAAGGGGCTGCCGGGAAAGACGAGCACTGAACGGAAAGCCGTAAAATAGCGCACGGCATACCCGGTATAGTTGAGGTTTGTAGCCAGCGGCGCGGCCTGCGGCAGATCATCGCCGATGGGCCAGGCGTAGAGCTGGCCATCCGCATCCGCGCTGACCAACTGGCTGCTGTCCGGGGACCAGGCCAACGTCGTGATCGTCGCCGCATGCCCGGTCAGCAGGTGCAATAGTTGCAACGTGCGCGCATCCCATACTGCGACCTGGCCTTCCATGCTCCCACCTGCAATCAGCAGGCCATCGGGTGACCATTCCGCCACTATGTAATCAGTCCGCTGTCCGGGTAATGGCATACTGCGCGCGTTACCCACGGTCCACATCAGGAGCGTGTTATCCGCCGCCGCGCTCAGCAAGCGCAGCCCATCCGGTGACCACTGCACAGTGGAGACCGGCGCAGTGTGTCCGATCAGCATCGTGCCCAAGTCCCAGATGCGGATGCTTTGGTCGCGGCTAGCGGAAAACAGGCGCGTTTCGTCCGGAGACCAGGCCAGGGCCGTGATGCCGCCATCGTGATCGCTCAGGCTGGTGCGAACGTCACCCTCCAGGGAAATGATCTTGACGGCAGAGTCCCAACTGCCGGTCGCCAACAGGGTGCTATCTGCAGACCAGGCCAGAACCGTGATTCCGTCCTTGTGATCATCGAAGACCAATACTGGTTCCGCGTCCGATTCCAGGGTGGTCATGTCCCAGAGCATGACCAGGTTGTCATCCTCGCCACTCCCCCCGCTGGCCAGGTATGCGCCATCTGGGGACCAGGTTACCACGTTGGCGCTGCTGTCGTAGGCACGCCAGGTCACCAGCAGGTCGCCGCCATCCGCAGACCACACGCGCACGGTCCCGTCCGCGCTGGCGCTGGCGAGCTGGCTCCCGTCCGGCGACCACGTCGCGCCCAAAGTCCAATCGCTGTGATCGTCAAGCCGCAGCAGTTCGCCCCCAGTGGCCGCGTCCCAAATGCGCACCGTCTCGTCCCGACTGGTGGTCGCCACCCGACTCCCATCCGGTGACCAGGCCACATCAGTCACTTCACTGGTGTGCCCCTCGATCTCTACCACGGTTTCCCAGGTTGTCGTATCCCAGACGCGAATGATGGCGTCCGGGCCGACGGTGGCCAACAACGCGCCATCCGGCGACCAGGCCAGTGCGCGCACCAGTTCGCCCAGTTCGATGTGGCGCAACTGGATCAAAGTCGGGGTGTACAACCACAGCCCATCTTCGTTGCCCAGCGCCAGGCGTTCCCCATCGGGACTAAAAGCGAGAACGCGCACGGTTTCAATATCCAGGCGCAGCAATTGGGGATGCGGCAGCAGGGCCATCTGTTCGGCACGCTGCTCCGTCGACAGCACGGGCGGGCCGAGTTCCTGGCCAAATGTCACCTCGTTCCCGTTCTCGGCTTCAGCGTCCGCTTCTGCCTCGGCTCCAT
Source organism: Chloroflexota bacterium (assembly GCA_010092855.1). Classification (GTDB taxonomy): domain Bacteria; phylum Chloroflexota; class Anaerolineae; order Aggregatilineales; family Aggregatilineaceae; genus TC-15. The sequence continues at coordinate 21,626 of JAADYV010000074.1, forward strand.
CGTCGCCCTCGCACGCACTCAACAGCAGGACCAACAGCATCCCTACCACTATCAACAGCGCCGATCTTTTGGATAGTTTTTGCATGGGTTTTCCCCTGAGTGTTCGCCTGATGGTCAGACACAATACCAACCAGATAATATCGAACGTGAGGGTTATGGGAAAGATCAAAGCGGGTTAAAGAAATTTATCGTCGGGGCAGAGCACGCAGTTGGGCCAATCCTGGTCAGCGTATCAGGGAGGGCATCAGCCCTGATCCTGGTCACGGTGACGGTTCTTGCGTTTGCGGCGCAGATCAAACGGGTCCGGGGCCTGGTCCGGGTCTTCGACGATGCGCGGCGGGGGCGAAACCGGGTCGTGTTCAACCGTCTCGGAAATCCCTGGTTCAATGACAGGTGGCGCACTGGCAGGCGGCTGGCCGGATGGCTGTTGAATGACGACCACCGGCGGGCTGCCTGCTTCCGTGTTGTACGGCGGGCGGCGTGTTGAGGGACCAGGAGCCTGCCCGCGATCCATGATGTAAAACAGTTGGAAGGCTTCGTCGAAAGGCAGACCGAGTTCCTGGGCCAGGGCCTTGATCTCGCGGATGCTCTCCGAGGAGTCGCGCATTTGGGCTTTGCGCCGCCACAGTGATTGATAGGCGTCGCGCACCTGCTGCGGCACGCGGATGTGCACCATCACCGGGCGTTTGGGGGCCGGGAACAGTCCCAACGGTGCACGGCCCGCCAGTTCATCGAGGATCAACTCTTCCAGTGAATCGGCGTCGTGCTGAAGGTGGTACGCTTCTTCTGGTGACAGGCGCTTGAGATAGCGGTGAATGATATCGCGCAGGTCGCGGGCCAGCATACGCTCGAAGATGTCAGGCGAGTCCATTTTGCGCAGCGTGGCATATTGGGCCGGGTCCGCCTGGGTGGGATCAAACACCATCGACACCGACGCTTCAATATCCACCGGCACCACCTGGGAATTCAGCGCATCGCGGATCACCTCAGTGACGGTGACGGTGCTGAAATCAACATACTCGCGCACAAACACATGCCAGCGCCAGGGCACCAGCAGCCGCCCAGAAGGCAGATATTCCCGCGTGTACCCTTCGTCATCTTCGATCACGTAGGTCCAGTTTTCCGGCACGATCACCAGCCACTTGCATGTCAGCGGCGCGAGCGCATAGCGCCCGATCATGCCCAGCCCGGCCACCACCACCAGCCCGCCCAACCACGCCATCGCGCGTGGGCTGCCGGTCATGGCTTGCAGCAGCAGCACGATCAGCCCTACCGCAACAATTGATCCACCCAACCGCAGCCCCTGCGCGATCTTGTAGCGCCACCAGGCCATGCTGTCATAGCGTGCCTGCTGCTGCAATTCACGGTACCCGTCGCGCGGCGGAGGGAGCTCATCCGGCGGCTCGGTCGTGCGCCGGGATTTGGTACGGCGGGACCGCTGCTCGTCGGCGTACAGACTCGGCGGCAAATCCGCGTCATCCTGCCGGGAGCGGCGATAGTGATCCGGGGGTGGCGTTTCGGCTGAATATTTTTTGATTGCCATGCTGGACCTCAAAATTCGACAACGGCAATTATGACAATACCCCATTCTACCCCAGGGCCAAACTGCCGGAAAAACCCAAATCTGCGGGGGTGGAGTTCATGCTCCGGGCCGGGTTCCGCGCAACGCTCTACTCCACTCCGGACTGACGCAAACGGAAAAGCACATTTGCGCAGTCCTACGTGCCGTGCCGCGCCGCGCTGATACATTAACGCGCTGCCCACGTGATGCGCGGGTCGATGTGGCGCGTCAGGCGGTAGACCACCGGTACAAACCCGCTACGGGGCCAGAAGCGCGACGACAGCAGGTTGGTCGTGCGCCAGTCCGTCAAACAGATCGCGTACCCGGCGTCTCGGGCGTGTAACAGGCCGTGCCGGGTCAGCGCGCGCCCCACGCCCAATCCCCGCGCATGGGCTGCCGTCCCCGCGATGGACAGCTCAACCGCACCGGGAATGCTGAGCAGGTTGGTGTCGTCCGCCTCTTCTACGACGTACCCCTGGTAGCCCACTACCTGCCCGCCTTTGAGCGCCAACCACAACATCCACTCGTCGTCTTCGATGAGTTCGACCATGCCGTTACGGATGTCTTCTTCGATGATCTCCGGGGGCGTAGGCGCAAAGACCGGCGAGCCCATCTGGTAGCGCGCAATCGTATCGCCAATCGAGCGCACGGCATCCCGGTCATCTGGAGTCGCGCGTCGGACCTCGATATCGGACGGCACGGGGAAATCCGGCGCATAGTCCGTCAATGGCAGGAAGGCATAGGCCTGCTGTTTGCCAAAGCCCAGGTCAAACCACACGTCGAGCAGCGCGCGGTGACCCGCGGCGACCATCACGTAGTGGTCAAAAATGCCGTCGGCCACCCACCGGGCAGCGAGTTCGGCATACAGGTCACGGTAAAGTTCCAGGTCGGTGGCTGCGTGCCCAGTCAGCCGCAGCCAGCCCGTGCGTCCCATCCAGGGACTGATCAGTCGCTCGCCCAGCAGATAACCGACGAGTTCGCCGCCCCGCTGCGCTACAACGCCCTCCAT
>JAADYV010000438.1 GCA_010092855.1 Chloroflexota bacterium
ACCTGGAATGTGTGCTGCGTGCCGGTCACTTCGCGGCGACCGGGGAACTCGGCCCACCCCAGAGCGCCGATGCTACTGTGATCCGCGAAAAAGCAGGGCTGCTCAAGGGCTTTTGCGACGCGGTCAACATCACCGACAACCAGACGGCGATTGTGCGCATGTCGAGCATCGGCGCGGGATCGCTGGTGGTGCAGGAGGGGTTGGAACCGATCATCCAGATGACGTGCCGCGACCGTAACCGGCTGGCGATCCAGAGCGATCTGTTGGGCGCATATGCACTGGGAATGCGCAACTTGCTGTGTCTTTCCGGCGACCACCAGCAGTTCGGCAACCATCCCACTGCCAAAAACGTGTTCGACATGGACGCGGTCCAGTTGATCCAGATGGTCGCCCAGATGCGTGATGAGCATGTTTTCCAGTGCGGTGATGGGTTCAAAGGCCAGGAGCCACGTTTCTTCATCGGCGCGGCGGCGGCTCCTTTCGCCGATCCAATTGACTTCCGTCCCTACCGCCTGGCCAAGAAGATCAACGCTGGCGCTGACTTCATCCAGACGCAGTTGATCTACGACATCGAGGCGTTCAAGGTCTATATGGACAAGGTGCGAAAGCTGGGACTGCACGAACGTGCCTATATCCTGGCGGGTGTGGGTCCGCTGAAAAGCCCCGGTATGGCACGCTACATGAAAAACAATGTGCCGGGTTTGCTGGTGCCGGATGCGCTAATCGAGCGGATGACGGCAGCCGGCGCGCCCTGGGCTGACAAATCCAAAGACGAACTTACCAAAGAGGACAAACGCGCTCGGTCGGCGGCCTGGAAAGCAGAAGGCATCCAGATTTGCGTGGAACTCATCCAGCACCTGCGCGAGATCGAGGGCGTGGCCGGGGTGCACATCATGGCGATTGAGTGGGAAGAGGCGGTCAAACCCATTGCCGAAGGCGCGGGCTTGCTGCCCCGACCCACTGTGACCGCACAGCAGCCGGGCAGGGGCGACGGTGGAGGCGACCATGGATGACCAACAACCCGAAAGCGGGATGACCATCAATCCGGATCTGGCGCGGCGTGTCCAGCAAGAACTGGGGCAGAACGTTTACCTGTGTTACCAGTGCGTCCGGTGTACCAGCGGGTGCCCCATCGCGGAGTACCTCGACTGGCAGCCCAACCAGATCATGCGCGCGTTGCAACTGGGTCAGGAGGACATTGCACTGGAGGCTGAAACGCCCTGGTTATGCGCGTCGTGTTTCACCTGCAGCACGCGCTGTCCCCAGGGCCTGGACATCCCCGCGATCATGGATTTCCTGACGCGGGAAAGCCAGGAGCGTGGCATAAAACCGCCCGTGTCCGAAGTGAACATCTTCGCGCAGGCGTTTATGCGCGAAGTCCGGCTGTGGGGCCGCGCTTATGAACTGGGGCTGATGGCAGAAATGAAGCTGCGTACCGGCGACCTGACGGACGACCTCGACCTGGGCCTGAAGATGTTCCTGAAGCGCAAACTGGCGCTGCTGCCCAGCCGGGGCCGACCGCCGCGTAAGGTCAAGCCGGTGGCGGGCGCGGGCAGTGCGATAGCCTACTATCCGGGTTGCTCGCTGCATTCCACCGCACCGGAGTTCAACAAGTCGGCGCGCGCGGTCTGTGAAGCGCTGGACCTGACGCTGATTGAGCCACGCGGATGGGTCTGTTGTGGCAGTTCCGCTGCCCACCGTATCGACCCGGACGCGGCTGTGCAGTTGCCAGCGCAGAACCTCGCCATCGTTGAGCAAAGCGGCTTTTCGGAAGTGACAATGCCCTGTGCGGCGTGTTTCAACCGGCATAAGGCGGCGCAATATGAGCTGCGCCACGATGACCAGGCGAAACGTGCGTCGGACCAGGCAACCGGCTACTCCTACCAAGACAACGTGCAGGTCAACACGCTGATCCAGACCATCCTCCAGCACGTTGATCTGGATACGCTCACCGCCCAAGTGCAGCAGCCGCTCACCAACCTGCGCGTGGTGAGTTATTACGGCTGCCTGCTCACCCGTCCGCCGGAAGTGACCGAAGCCCAGCATCCCGAACACCCCACCGATATGGATACGCTGCTGGCTGCGCTGGGGGCGGAGGTGCGCGACTGGTCGTACAAGACCACCTGCTGCGGAGCCGCCCATTCGCTAACTCGTCCCGATATAGTACTCGACCTGAGCCACAATCTTATCGACCATGCGCGCGCGGCGGGTGCCGACGTTATCGCGGTGGCCTGCCCGCTGTGCCACACCAACCTGGACGCGCGCCAATTTCAGATGAAACTAGACGATCCGATGCCTGTCCTGTATTTCACGCAATTGATGTCTCTGGCCCTGGGACTGCCAGAGCACGCGGCGGCCCTCCATAGAAACCTGGTGGATCCGCGCCCCGTGTTAAAAGCCACAGGAGCGTTGGACTTATACCAGTAAAGCCCCCAACCTGGACACACCGGGTCTGGGGGACACCACAGTTGCGCTGCCGCCTGTTTCAGCAGCCTCCACAGTCGCACAGTATTTTTCTGGGAGGCCAACGATGATAACCGTTGATCTGTACGAATCCCTGCACCACGTGTGGGATGCGCTGTGCACCCGGTATGACGTGAGTTGTGAACTGCCACCGATCAGCTCGCTGCTCGAACGGGTCGATATCTCGACCTCGGACCTGGCCGCCCAGTGCGTGTTGGTCAACATGCTGTCCGACATCATGGAAAGCGTCGGGCGTTTCTCGCCCTGGTATAAGCGCCCGGCGAGCGCCTTCGGTGTTATGTTACAGCGTCGTGGCGGACAACGCCGTCCGGAGTGGGGACTCACATCTGCCGCATGTGATACCTACGCGGCGCTGCTGGGCCAACTGGCGACAGCCATTGAGCACAATGTTGGCGTTATCCTGGCGACACAGTTTGTCGATGACCTGGACCAGCGGCCTGCTCCGGATGGCCCGTGCCGGACGGCGGCTTGTTGTTGCAGACCGCCGCGCATGATCCTGGTTTACCATGCGGTGACAGCGGACGCCGAGATCATCTGCAATGCGTGCCAACAACCCTTTCAGGAGCGATGAGCGGTGCCGCTTGATTCGCTTTCCCGAAGTTGGCTGGCGGTGATATACTGGGTGTAATAGGAGAACAAGGAGACCAGGATATGTTCCCTCGTCGCTCAACGAGCGTGGTATGTCTTGTTGCGATAATTGTGGTCATGACGCCCCTGTTCTCGTGCAGTAACCGCGACACACAAGCCGACGACCGCGTGATCAGTGTGGATAGTTTCCTCACGCCAGACGCCAACACTGGTTCCGCCAGTCCGCCACCCGATGCCACGCCGACGCCGACGTACCAGCCCACTGAAGCCGCCCCTACGCCCGCGAATGTCGACCGCGATTTTGAGGATACACCGAGTATGCAGGAGCGCCGGGAGGCGATGGTCGGCTTCTACATCCGTTCCGCCGTCAGTGATGAGCGTGTTATCGACGCCATGCTGGCGGTGCCGCGCCATTCCTTTGTTCCGACCCGACTCCTCAGTCTTGCCTATAACGATCACCCGCTACCCATTGGTTACGGCCAGACGATCTCTCAACCGTCGCTGGTCGCCATGATGACCGAATTGCTCGACCTACAGCCCGGCGAGTCGGTGCTGGAGATCGGGACCGGTTCAGGTTACCAGGCCGCGATTCTGCGCGAAATCGTCGACGATGTTTATACCATCGAGATCATCCCGGAGCTGGCTGGCTCGGCACGGCGCATCTTTGACGAAATCGGCTACGAAGACATCCATACCATGCGCGCGGATGGATACTACGGCTGGTGGGAATATGCTCCGTTTGATGCCATCATTGTGACGGCTGCGCCCGATCATGTGCCTGCCCCACTTGTCGCGCAGCTTAATCCCGATGGCGGACGCATGGTGATTCCGATTGGGCCACCAGGGGGCTATCAAAGCCTGTGGGTGTTGGAGCGGCAGGGCGAAGAAGTGTTCATGCAGCGGGTGTTTGATGTGGCGTTTGTGCCACTTACCCGTGACGAGGACGAGTAAGCCAGGCCAGCGCATATAGCACCGCGCCGGTACGCAGCACCCAGCCAAAGCCGAACGACAGCGCTAGCAGCGCCGCCAATACCGCGCTGATCACCGACGCGCCGCCATTGATCGCCCAGGCCCAAGGCACAAGGTCGGGTGCGTCCCGAATGGCGGTGATTCCGCGCGCAAATGGTACGCCCATCAGCAGCCCGAGCGGCATGAGTACCAGCACGCTCAATCCCAACCGGAGGGCCAGCGGCAGCGGCAGCACAGCCGTTGCATAGCCGTCGAGCAGCCAGGGCCACACCAGCAACAAGCCGGTCAGTACGGCCAATGCGCCGGTCCAGGGAATGCGCTCGGAGAGGGTGCTGCCGATGCCCGAGAAGAGTAGCAGGGTGCCCAGCACGGTCGCGATGGCCAGCGTGGGCTGGCCCACCACCAGGATAAACTGCTGCAGCGCGGCCACTTCGATCAACAGATAGGCAAGCCCCAGTCCCGCAAAATAGACGACAACGGATAGGCTGCGTTTTGCGCTGGTGTTGCGCATCACCGTCCGGAAGCGCCGCCGCAGCAGCACCGGCAGCAGGATGAAGATGGCTGCCGCCGCCAGCGCGAAGATCAACAGCGCCACCAGCACAAAATACCCACTCCCACCGAAGGGCTGCCAGGTGCGGCCCAGATTGTCGAGGATGTCAGGCGTTTGCCGCCATTTGAAAAAGTGAAAGAAAAACGGGTGATCATCGGTCGGGGGACGCACATCAAAATCGTAGTCATCATAGAAGGCCGCGCGATCACGGGCTGTCAGAAAGTCCATGTAGGTCGTATGATAGACTGCTCCCTCGATGTAGGCGTAGCGGTTCACGGTTTCCGGCGACAAACCCGGTGCAAGCACCATATCATAAGCAAGTTGCCCGGCCCTGGCCTGAATCTGCGCCACGTCGTCCGCCGAGAAGGGAGTCGTTTTTACCAAAAACGTAACCGTGAGATACGAGCGAAAAGCCACGATCTGCGCCTGCGGATCGCCACCGTTGGCTTCCAACGCTTCGACCAGCAGCGCCAGGGTACGCAGGTCTTCGCTGGGCGGGCTTTGCAGCCAGCGGGTAATGACCAGCACGCCATTGTCGTCCAGCAGATCGAGATACGACCGCACACCCTCGACCGTAAGCACATAGTTTTCGCTGAGCGTGAATGCGCCAGACGTGATCGGGCGGTTGGCGTCGTTCAGCGCAATTTGCACCACGTCGAAACGACGGTCGGTCTGCCGGGCGTAGGTGCGGATTTCCTGGTGCACGACCTCGAACCGGGGATCATCTACCAGACCCGCCCAATCGCGCAGATCGTTGCGCAAGGCCTCCACAATCAGGCCGTTGGGTTCCACCCCCACCACGGAATTCGCATCGTGTTGCAGCGCGATCCAGGCGTCAAGGCCGCCCCCAAGCCCCAAAACCAGCACATCAGGTGTATCGAACTGGCTTAATGCCACGTTCGCGGGCATGGACTCGGCGAATGCTACGGGTGCAAGCTCATCCTGGACGACTGGCAGCAAGTTATCACCGTCAATCAGCAAGCCGATCTCCGGCGGAGGCGCATTAAAATACATGATGCTCTTGCCGGGTGCGGAATGAATAGTGGGGCTGTGCACAATATCCAGGCGCGAATAGGCGTTATAGCGCGGCTCTTCCAGTGTGGCGTCAGGATTGCGGCGGAAACTGCTGAGTGGTTTGTAGGGGGATGGCTTGATGCGCATGACGTCTGGCAAAGCGATTGTCCCGGCGATGCTCAGGGCAATGACCAGCGCGGACGTCCCGGCGATCAGGCGTGCGCGCGGCATTTCGTGTGCCAGCAGCAAGGCCGAAACGCCGCTCAATGCGCCGCACAGCACGATCAGGCGCGCATCTCCGACCCACGCCAGCAGGAGTGGGGCAGCAGCCGCTCCCACCGCCGAGCCGATCATGTTGGCACCGTAGACGCACCCGGCGGACCGTTCCGGGTCCGCGAGAAAGGCACCAATCACCGCCCCCGCCAGCGTAAACGGCACTGCCAGTCCCAGCAGGTTGCCCAGCAGCCGCCACACCTGCGCCCGGTCCCAGGCGATGGCGTAGGAATCAAACGCCCAGCGGTTCAGCACCAGATAGGCCAACAGCGTCGCCGGACCAAAGGCCAGCACGTAAACGGCTCGCCAACCGGGGGCGCGTAACCGGTTCGACGCCGTGAGCAGCGATCCACTGGCACCAAAACCTAACAAGGCCAGGCTGACCACCAGAAACGCAAAATGATAGAACTGCGCGATGGAAAACAGGCGCGTCAGTGTCACCTGGAACAGCAGCACTGTTGCCGAAATCAATCCAATACCGTAAAGCGTGCGCATGGTCCGTGTGTTCCCTATTACCGTGATCCATAGCTTGGCTGATATAGTCTGCGGACAGAACGAGCCTGGGAAGCGGACGGAAAACTAGCGTTGTTGTGGGTGCAACAGGTTGTCGAAGCCGTTGACCATATGATACTGGCCCTGGATATGGCAGACAAAAAAGGGTGTTGGAGCGTGTGTGTTGCATGGATTGGCGGCATAGATGCTTGATCTGGGGAAAAAGACCGCGGTGATCACAAGATCACCCCGGCTGTATTGTCCATGATTGCGTGGCCAGGGAGCGGTTATCCGTTTGTGTCGCACACGAAGTCTTCGCCGCCCAGCCCCAGCAGGTAGTCAAAAGCGCTTAGCGCCGCTTTTTCGCCATCACCAAGACCCATCAAGACCTGGAACGCCATCGCGTTGGTGACATCGCCTGCCGCAAACAGTCCCGGCCTGGTGGTGCGATTCCGGGCATCGACCTTGATGAATCCACACTCGTCCACCGCGACCAGATCGAGGAACAGGTCGGAATTGGGTATCAACTGCTTTTCGATGAAGATTGTATCCACCGGGATTTCCTGGACACGCCCTTGCTGGTTGATCTCGACACAGCGGGCGTATCTTCCGTCGCCATGGACCGCTAACACTGTTGCATTGCGCTTGACGATCACGTTTTCTGCCGACAACACTTTCTGTCCAACAGGCGTATCCAGGTCGCCATCGGTGGCCGCCACCAGCGTTACCTGGGTGGCAATGCGAGCCAGTTCTGCCACGGCCCGCAGCGCCAGCAGTTCGGACCCAACCACCAACACATTGCGATCCACCATCAACGGTGCATAGGTCATTGCGCTGTAGCACAATCCCCTGAGTTCATATTCGCGCTCGCCGGGTACCTTCAGGTGTTCGCCGACCGCACCAGTCGCGGCAATCAGGGTTTTTGTGTCATAGGTCTTGCCGTCAGCGACCTCGACGCGAAAGCCACCATTCATTGCCTGGACCTTTGTAACCAGCGCCCGCACACGCATATAGTCCAGATAGTCTAGTTGGGAGCGGAACCGCTGAATCGTCTCGTCACCCACCGCCACCTGGTAATCTTCCACCCAGGGCAGTTCCAAATGACGATTGGTGCGTCCGCCCAGTCCTTTCGAGATAAACAGCGCATCCATGCGCTTGCGCACCGCATACGCCGCTGCCGCCAAACCTGCTGGTCCTCCGCCAATAACAATTAGCTCACGCATTTTCAGCATCTCCGCACCCTGTCGCTGCCCACTTCGGGAGCGCCAGGGATAAAATCTCTTTCCATCAACATTTGCGTCATCTCGCGCGCGCAACGGATAATCGCTGTTGCGCGTGCGTATTCTTCGTCATATGTCGTCGTCAGTCTTGCGACCCCTTGTTCCTGAGCTTTCATGGCTACCGCTGCTGCCTCGCGGGGGAAGACGTCCCACTCATCCATTGTTGGCAAAATATAGTCAGGCGACAGTCCCTTTTCCTCGGCCATCTGGGCCAGCGTTTCGGAGGCGACAATCGCCATCTCGTCAGTGATCGTCGAGGCGCGGACATCC
>JAADYV010000439.1 GCA_010092855.1 Chloroflexota bacterium
CGCGCAGAATGCGCACGCGCAGAATGCGCGCAGCATCCAACAGGTGTTGTGGCACGTGCTGCTGCTGAACGCCGCCGTCGCCGCCGCCAAGCTGCTGACCGGCTTCCTGACCGGCGCGGTGGCCATGATCGCAGATGGTTTCCACTCGTCGATGGATGCCTCGTCCAACGTGGTGGGGCTGGTCGGCACGCGGCTGGCCGCCCAACCCCCGGATGAGGACCATCCTTACGGCCACCACCGCTTCGAAACATTGGCGACACTGGCGATTGGCGGGCTGCTGCTCGTCGCCGCGTGGGAGGTGCTGCAAACACTGCTGGACCGCCTGCTGCACGGCGGCACCCCCACCGTCACTGCCGCCAGCTTCGCGGTGATGATCACCACCATGCTGCTCAACCTGGGCGTGACGGTGTACGAACGGCGGCGCGGGCGCGCGCTCCAGTCGGATATCCTGCTGGCCGATGCCGCGCACACCTCCAGCGACTTCTTCGTCTCGCTGTCAGTGATCGTCAGCCTGGCGGCGACAGCGCTGGGTTTCCCCTGGATGGACATCGTGATCGCGCTGGTGATCGTGGGCGTGATTGCGCGCGTGGGGCTGGGCATTATCGGCCAGACGGCCAACATCCTGGCCGACCAGCAGACGCTCGATCCGGCAGCGGTGGAACGGGTGGTGTGTGATGTGCCCGGCGTAGAGGAGATCGTGCGCATTCGCAGTCGCGGCCCGGCGGACGCAGTGCACGTCGACATCGACACGCGCATCCGGCCCGCCATCACCGCCGACCACGCCTATTCGATTGCCGAAGCGATTAAAGAACGCATCCAGGCGACGTTTGCCCAGGTGACCGAGGTGCAGGTTCATTTTGCGCCGCAGCGTCCAGCCACCGTCGATTATATGCTGGAAGCGCGCGCCGCTGCCGATGCGCTGGGGCTGAGTGTGCACGAAGTGATCCCGGTGCCGGTGCGGGACGGGGTCGCGCTGGAGATGCACGTCGAGGTGCCGCTGGGCCAAACGCTGGCCGAAGCGCACCGCCAGGTGTCCGAATTGGAGCAGCGCATCAAAGCCACTATCCCCCGCGTGCGTGAGGTGCTGACTCACATTGAACCGGCGACCACCGAAAGCGCGCCCATCACCCAAACCCAGGCCGCGACCGCGCTGCGCGAAAACGTGCTGACGATCGCCAACCGGCTTTATCCCGACGCCAACTGGCACCACTTCAGCGTGCGGCTGGCGCTGGGCGGCTACGCGGTGACGATGCACTGCCACCTGCCGGGCACGGTCAGCATCGTGGAAGCGCACAGCATCGCCGAACACGTCGAGACTGCGGTGCGCAACCAACTGCCAGAGGTCCAGCGCGTCACGATCCACACCGAACCCCCGGAAGCCGAGTCGGGCATTCACCCGCCTGGCACGCTTAGGCCGTGTTGACATTTATACTCAGAAGCTAGCCCTTCACAGGCAAAAATGTCAACCCTACCTAGTCTAGCTTGATAAAGCTCAACGCGGGGTCCATCTCCTCGTCCAGCAGCGCTGCGCTGACCGGTTCGCCCGCGTCCTCCGGCACGGAGAACTGGATCATCATGCCAAACGCCGAACCATTGCCCACCAGGTACAGGTGCGGCAGCGGCAGCGGATAGAGCAAGAACTGCCAACTACCGCGTTCCATCCACAGCGTACCATCGTCGCGCTGCCACACCTGCCAGCCGTCTTCATATTCACCCACCAGTGGCGCGACCGTGTCCGGCTCAAGGTAGGGCGATGGCAGCCCAGCCAAAACATCGTCCAGGCTGCCATAAATGTCATCGAAGAAAGCGTGCGACTGGTGTGGCACGACGGGTTCACGGTCGTACAGCATTTCGGCAAACGCATATCCCAGCGCGTAATTGAGCACGTCTCCAAACACATGATTGGTGAAGATCACCAGACCCACGTTCGCTTCGGGGAAGATCATCATCTGCGTCCGGTAGCCTTCCCACCCGCCATCGTGGTACCGAATTGGGATGTCACGGTAGGTTTCGGTCACCCAGCCCATGCCATAGGCCGCGTCCTCCACGCCGGGCAGCCCGACATCCATACTGACGCCTGGCTGGTAGGTCTCGGCCAGCGTCTCGGCGGAGACGATACGTTCCCCGTCGGGCGTCACGCCGCCGTTGAGGTGTGTGATCAGGTAGCGGTTCATGTCGTCGATGGTGGACCACGTGTTGCCCGCCGGGCCAAGCACGCCAATCGGCAAGGGCGCAGCCGCCACCGGCGTCTCGATGCCGCTGACCAGCGTGAACTCATACGAGCGGGCGAAGTTGTCGCCCAGCGTGCTCAGGTCATCGGTCAGGCTGGTCTCGGTCATGCCGATGGGGTCAAACACGCGCACCTGCATCAAGTCGGTATAACTCGCCGGTGTAGGCTCTCGCCCGGCAGCCGCTGCCGCCACGTAACCCGCGGTGGCGTAGACTTCGTTGTTGTAGGAAAAGAATTCGCTGTATTCGCCGCCGATCTCCTGAACCGCAATCGCCGCCAGCAGGTCATCTACCGTCCAGGCGTCCCACTCCAGGCTCGTCATCTGGTCCGAAACCAGGCCGGTATCCATGCCCATCAGGTCGCGCACAGTGATCAGGGCCGTCAATTCCGGCTGCGCAGTCTGGAAATCAGGCAGAATCTCGACCACCGGCGTGTCCCAGTCCAGCGCGCCTTCGTCGACTAATTGCGCCACCAGCAGCGCCGTCATCGACTTGGTGGTGGACCCGATGCGAAAGCGCGTCTGCGGGGTGAACGGATCACCGGTTTCCACATTGCGCACGCCAAAGCCCTGAGTATGGACCACCTCATCACCCTCGACAATGCCCACCGCCACGCCGGGTACGTGATAGTAGGCCATCTCGCCTTCCACAAACGCGGCAAACTCGGCGATGATTTCATCCGTAACCCACCGCTCGTCCTGGGCTGCTGCCGTTGTAGGAAGCGGCACGACCGGCAATCCACCCACGACCAGCGCCACCAGGGCCAGGGCCAACCCAATCCGCATCCAAAATCGCTGCATGTTCATCCTCCAGAATAGTTCGAGATCTGTTAGAAGCGTTCGGTAACACCATTCACCGTTCTATACGCACAACGCGCACCGCGTGTTGCCCAGCCACGAAGAAACCGCGCTTTCATACGGCTGCCCGACGATACCCCGCGATTTGCCCCACGCTCGGCTGACCTGTGCTTTACATGCGCGAACCGCAGCACCTATACTATACTTAAGCCTATGGATGAAATTGTAAGCTGCGATATTGCAGGAATTTGGAGAGGAATATGCCCAGGTTACGCCATCTACTCCCGTTTATTGTCACCCTGGCCTTGTTGATCCCGGCTGTTGTACCGTTCGCGTCTGCGACGACTCCCTCACGTGCGGAGATCATCGCCACCCTTGACCCGGTCCAGGGCCTGGTCCAGTACCGCGAAGCCGACGCGCCCGAAACAGCCTGGCAGACCGTCACCCGCCGCACGCTGGTGTCCGAAGGTGATTGGATTCGCACCGACGGCGCGGGCCTGGCCTATCTACGCTTTTTCGAAGGCATCCAAACCGATATTCTGCCCAACAGCGTGCTGCGCGCGACCACCATGCAACTGACCGACGACGACGTGCTCGATATTTCGCTGGATGCACTGGTGGGCAACACCTTCAGCACCGTCGAGCAAACGCTGGACGCTGAAGTACGCTACGAAATCCACACCCCCAGCGCCGTGATCGCCGTGCGCGGCACGTCGTGGTGGACGCTGATCTCCGCGTTGGGCCTGACGCAAGTCCTCACCGTGGACGGCAACGTCGAAACATACGCCTACCTGCCGACGGCCGAGATCGGGTCGGGCGTCAACGTGCCCGCCAACCAGGAAGTGACCTCGTCGGCGGAAGGGGTCCTGAGTCCGGTGATTCCCATCCAGGCGCTGCCCACCTACCCGCCCGCTGCGCCGCTTGCACCGGAAACGTGCGGGAACATGATCTGTGAAGCAGGCGAAGAAGGGGTCTGCCCGGTAGACTGCCTGACAATAACCTCGTGCGGTAACGGAGTGTGTGATTACCAGCTCGGCGAAGGTCCGATCACGTGCGCCACCGACTGCATCCCGCCCTTCCCCGGCCTGGAACTGGCCCCCCTGCCCACAACGCCATCGCAGCCCCAGTCCACCGAACCCTGCACCGTACAAACGTCGTCTGCGACCGTTGCCGTGCGCGTGGGACCGGGCTACAACCGCGGCGTGCGCGACTATCTGCCCCCGAACCAGGCATTCCCGGTTCTCGGCGAGGGGACCGGCAGTGACGGCTCGCTGTGGTGGCAGATCGACATTCCCGCCTATGAGCAGGCATGGGTGGACCAGGCGGAAGTGGTCGCCAGCGGCAACTGCGACCTGGTTGGCGATGTCGCCGCTCCGCCCATCGTGGCCCCACCTCCACCCGGTCCCGGACCGTCTGATGATGACGACTCGGGTGATGATGACGGCGGGTTGGAAGACTACTACGTTTCGTTCGTGGCCGACCGCTACCGCATCGTCGAGGGCGAGTGTGTGACGGTGAGCTGGGACGTGCGCGGCATCCGCGAAGTGTACTACATGGGCGAAGGCGTGGTCGGTCAGGGCGCGCGTGTCGAATGCCCCTACGATACCGCCGTGTACCGGCTGTTGGTCGTCCGCGTTGATGGGGCGCAGGTCGAATACAAGTTCACCGTCGAGGTCGTGCCCTACTTCTACTAAACCTCAGTGAACTACAATTGGGTCTCCGCGTTGACGGAGGTCCATCGAACCGGATATAATCCTCGCGCGGCGCTCTTGGGGCGCCGCGCTGTTTTTGGAGATGCGCTCAACGGTTGTGTGCGAACTACAACTTCTTCCGGTGCTGGACCGTAAATATCTGTGAAACGCACCCTGACCAAAACCTGGGCGCGAACCTGTGGTATTATCGTTCCTGCGCAACTCGCCGATCTTTCTGTCGGCTGAGCGCAATTTGCTGACTGGCTTTTCTGCAGAGAGGAGTACCCGGACGGTGGATACTTACCAGGACAACAACCACTATCCGTTCGACCTATCCATTGTGCTGCCCGTCTATAACGAGGTAGACAACATCCAGCCCGTACACGACGAACTGGCCGAGGTCCTGGGCGGCCTGGGCCAGCGTTACGAGATCATCTATGTAGACGACGGCAGCCGCGACGGCAGCCGCGACAAAATCGTGGCCCTGGCAGCGCAGCATCCCAACACCGTGCGTGCAGTGCTGCTGCGCCGCAACTTTGGGCAAACCGCCGCGATTCAGGCCGGCATCGACCACGCCAACGGCGCGATCATCACCCTGATGGACGCCGACCTGCAAAA
>JAADYV010000075.1 GCA_010092855.1 Chloroflexota bacterium
AGCCGCCGGGGTTGAAAATCACGCCCTGCGCCCAGCCGCGTGCCGCGTGCAGTGCGTTGATCAGCATCCCTTCGTGATTGCTCTGCAGGATGTGCAGCGTTGCGCCGTGCTGCGCCGCGTAATCCTGCAACCGCGCGTTGATGTCGTCCAGCGTCAGGCTGCCATACACCTCTGGTTCGCGCGTGCCCAACAGGTTGAGGTTGGGGCCGTGTAGCACCAGGATATTCATGTCTCCTCCCGCAAGCTGTCCAACACTGTGATCACATCGGCTTCCGGCACATCGCGCACAAGCGCCGGCTGGCCGATATCCTTCAGCAGCACAAACGTCACCCGCCCATCGCGCCATTTTTTGTCGTGGCGCATGGTGTGCCACAGATCGGCGGGATCAAGGCCGCTGTAGCGCGTTGGCAGATCGAGCTGGCGCAGGGTGGCGTCGATTTCGGTGGTTAACTCTGGTGCGCAGAGTTCCAGCCGTTCCGAGAGCCGTGCCGCCGCCGCCAGTCCCAGCGCGACGGCCTGCCCGTGTTTCCAGGCGTATCCGCTGACATGCTCGACTGCGTGGCCAAACGTGTGACCCAGGTTGAGATAGGCGCGCACGCCACCTTCCAACCGGTCGCGCTGTACAATGTCGATCTTGACCGCTGCCGCTCGTTCGATAATCTCGGCGACGGGTTCTGGCCCCCGCTGGCGCAAATGATCCACCAGCGACGGATCCCCGATCAAACCAGACTTGACCACTTCCGCCAGCCCGCAGCGGAATTCGACATCCGGCAGGGTGCTGAGCGTGGCGGTGTCCTGGAACACGGCCAGTGGGTCTTTGAATGCGCCGACGAGGTTTTTGCCCTGCGGCAGATCCACACCCACCTTTGCACCGATGCTGGCATCCACCATTGCCAGCAGGCTGGTCGGAACCTGGACCAGCGCCACCCCGCGCATAAAGGTCGCTGCCGCGAATCCCGCCATATCCCCGATCACGCCGCCGCCCAATGCCACAACCAGCGTCGAGCGGTCCGCGCCGTGTGCCAGCAGTTCGTCGTACATGGTGCGCACCGTGTCCAGCGTTTTGTGTTGTTCGCCGTCCGGCACCACGATCCGGTAGCCGCCCGGCAAACGATCCGCCAAATCGCCATATAGGGCGTTCACCGTCGTGTTACTGATCACGGCCACCTGCTGAAAGCCGCGTTCGGCCACAAAGGCGGGCAGCGCCTGCTCCAGCACGCCGGGGCCGATGACGACGGGATAGGTGTGTTCCGCGCCCTGGACGCTCAGGTGTCTGACTGCGTGTGCTGCCATAAGCGCACGATCTCCTGTGTTATGTGCTCCGGCGCGGCGTGCGTGGTATCGATCTGGTGCGGCAGGCTGTTGTACAGGTCCGCGCGCTCATCCAACAGCCGTACCAGCCGGTCGCGTTCGGCGCTAAACAGCGGACGGCCCGGATCATGTCCCACCCGCTGGATGATCTGGTCCAGGTCACAGCGCAGGCCGATCACCAGCCCGGATGCTTCGAACGCGCGCCGCGTATCCAGGTTAATCAAGGCTCCCCCGCCGGTGGCGATAACGTGTTTCGGCTGTTGCGCCAGTTCCTGGCAGACGACGGCTTCAAGCTGGCGGAACGCTGCTTCGCCATCCTGCGCAAAGATCTCCACAATACTGTACCCGGCCCGTTCGGTGATCACCTCGTCGGTATCGACAAATGCCCAGCCTAGCACCCGCGCGACCAGTCGCCCAACGGTGCTTTTGCCGGTGCCCATGAAGCCTGCCAGCACGATGTTAACCGGCGCGGAAGGTCGAGATTCAATCGTGTTCAAACCCAAACCGCCAGGGCACGTTATCCATCGGCAAGTCGTCCACGTGCCCGCGTCGCAGCATTTCAAAGCGCGGGCGTAACTCGTCCAGGCTGTCGCCGCCCAGCTTGCGCAGCAGTTCATCGGCCAGCACGACCGCCACCATTGCCTCGATCACGGGCACGGCGCGTGGCACCGCACAAAAATCGCTGCGCTCGTACACTGTTTGATCTGGCTTCCCGGTAGCGAGATTGACCGATGCCAGCGGCGTGAGCGTGGTGCTGATCGGCTTCATGGCCGCACGCACGATCAGCGGCTCGCCGGTGGTTATGCCGCCTTCCAGTCCACCGGCCCGGTTAGAGGAACGTCGCAAATAACCGTCCTCGTCGCGCGTGATCTGGTCGTGAACCTGGGTGCCCGGTTGGCGCGTGTTCTCGAACGCCGGGCCGATCTCGACCCCCTTGATGCTCTGCACGCTGCACACCGCTCCGGCTAGTCGCCCGGTCAGGCGGCGATCATAGTGGACGTGCGATCCCAACCCCGGCGGCACCCCCAGCGCCACCACTTCGATCACGCCGCCCAGCGTGTCCTTGTCGATCTTGGCCTGGCGGATCGCGGCCTGCATCCGTTCGGCGGCTTCAACGTCCGGGCAGCGCACCTCGGATTTTTCGGCAGCCGCAAACCGCACCGGGTAATCGGGTGGGATGGGCAGGTCCGCACGTTCGCCCGCGATTTCGGTCACGTAGCCGCCGGCCACAATGCCGAACTCCGCCAGCAGTCGCTTGCAGATCGCGCCAACGGCCACCCGTGCCGCCGTTTCGCGCGCGCTGGACCGTTCCAGCGCCAGTCGCAAGTCGCCATAACCGTACTTGATCGCGCCGGTC
>JAADYV010000440.1 GCA_010092855.1 Chloroflexota bacterium
CATTTGCCCGCCGAATCGCTCGCCGATCAGCCCCGCCCCAGGGTGGAGAGCACGTAATCCTCGGTGGCGTAGTCGAACAGCGCGGGATCGACCTGTTCCGGCGGGTGGGCGCGCTCCCAGATGACGGTGCGGCGCAGCGCCTCGTCCAGCGTAATGTGCGGCATAAAGTCCAGTTCGGCCCGGATGCGCGTGGTATCGGCGACGAGGTGCTGTTCCAGCCCGGCCTGGGCGCGCAGGTGGTCGGGGAGCTGGTAGTCGGCGGCGGTGACGATATCGCCGATCCAGCCCGCCGCCTGCCCGATAGCGTCGATCCACTCGACCATCGTCAGCGGGTGCTCCTCACCGACGTTGTACACCCGCCCGGCAGCGCGCTTGTCGGTGACGGACAGCGCAATCGCGGCGGCGGTGTTATCCACAAAGTCGCGCGTCCAGCGCCAGCGCGCCGTCAGCGTGTCGAGCAGGATGGCGGGCCGCCCATCGTCCATGCGCTTGAGGTACTGGTACAGCCGGTGCTGGTAATCGCGCGGGCCATACACCATCGGCAGCCGCAGCACGGTTGCGGGCAGGTCGGGCTCATTCATCACAACGCGCTCGACCAGGATTTTGTCGTAGTCGTCCAAAATACGGTTGGCATGATCAGGCGGACGGGGGGTTTCGCCGCGATAGGGGTAGAGCTGTTCGCGCAGGGGGGCGTCTTCGGCCAGGGGCACAGGGTCGGGATCGCCGGGTTCGGTGCCGTTGATGCGCCCGTAAGCGCGGTACACATCCTGGCTGCTGATGCTGACCAGGCGCTGCGCCACGCCCCGGAACGTTTCCACCACGCGCGTCGCGTCTGCTTCGGTGATCGGCACCATGTCCAGCACCACGTCTGGCTGGAAGGCAACCAGTTCCGGCGCGATGGCGTCCCAATCTGCGCGCCGGTCGCCGTAGATGTGCTCGACTTCCGGCGGAAATTCGATGTCGGCGGGCTGGCGGTGAAACAGGCGCAGGCTGTGCCCGGCCTCGTACAACCGGTTGACCACCGGCGGACCGATAAAGCGTGTGCCCCCAATCACCAGAATGCGCATGGTTTCTCCCCCTTCGTGGTGGGTGCGGGTAGTGTCGTATTCAGGGTCGCTTGACCTTCAAGGCCGCGCCGTGACGACCGGCTGGTAATAGCCGGTGTCTTGCGGCATGTGCCAACGGATATCGTCAAACCCGGCCTGGGCCAGAATGTTGCCATATTCGGCACGCAGCAGCGCCCGGTAGCGGGTGGCGTGATGGGCGGTATCCCACCGGCTGCCGTGCTGCCGCATGATGAACATGTTGACGGTGTAGCCGCTGCCGTCCGCGGCCCAATCCCACACCTGGAACACAATCCGCCGCCCCTCGGCCTCGTCATCGAAGACCTGCGGTTGGGTGGCGCGCGGCTTGTTCAGCGTCAGGTGATCGTAGTCGCGGATGCTGACCAGCAGCAGCCCGTCGGGACGCAGCTTGGCGTGCTTGTGCTGCGCGGCTTGCAGCAGCTCATCGTCGCTCAGCAGATGCGGAACCGCGTTGTCGCAGGCCAGCACCACGTCGAACGTGCCCTCGACCTGGGCCGCCAGGGTACGCATGTCGGCCACGCCGGTCGTCAGCGGAACGCCGTAGTTGTCGGCTTCCTGGGCCGCACGTTCGACGGCGGCGGGACTGATGTCGCTGGCGTGCACGGTGTAGCCGCGATCCGCCAGCCCGATGGCCTGCGTCCCGATGCCGCACGCACAGTCCAGCACCGTCAGCGGCATCCGGTTCATGTGCGCCTGGATCAGCCGGTCCAGCGCGCTGCCCTGCCGTTCGATGGCGCGCGCCCAGTCCGCGAAGATCAGGTGGTAGTCGCGCGCAAGCTGCTCGTAGAATGCTAAGACCGAATCTGACATGGTCATATCCTGGTGGGTGAATCGAATTAGGGTTAATTCTACCGGACAACGCGCCCAGCGCGAAATCGTCCTGCGCACGGCGGGGTGGGGGAGCTAATGGAGAGAACAGACAGAGATGGCATGATGTGGCAGGGGTGTATCGCAATACGCCCCTACTAACCGGACGGGATCAGATATCAGCCTCACCGGATTGTGTCACTTCTGGATGTGTTCCTCCATTAGCAGGGCACCGCAAGCAGTGCCCCTCCCACACGCTGACGCGCCGCCCCGCTACCGGCTGCCGTAGGGGATGTCCACGCCGTCCCAGCCTTCCGGTGGCTGGACGACACGGTTGTTCTCGCCCTGGATGAAGGCTTCGGTGCTGTCGCGCGCCACATCATCCGGGAACTGGCGCGGCGGGGACTTCATGAAATAGGCCGACGGCGCTTCCAGCGTGCCCGTCAACCCGCGATCCAGCCCCAGCTTGGCGCAGCGCACCGCGTCGATGATCACGCCCGCGCTGTTCGGGCTATCCCACACTTCCAGCTTGAGTTCGATGTTGAGCGGTACATCGCCAAAGGCGGCCCCTTCCAGCCGGATGTGCGCCCACTTGCGATCCTGGAGCCAGGGCACATAGTCGCTGGGGCCGATGTACACGTCATCGGGGTCGAGTTCGTAGGGAAGCTGGCTGGTGACGGCGTTGGTTTTGGAGACTTTTTTGGTTTCCAGCCGCTCGCGTTCGAGCATGTTGTAGAAGTCCATGTTGCCGCCGACGTTGAGCTGGCTGGTGCGTTCCAGCCGGATGCCGCGATCATTAAACAGGTTGGTCAGCACGCGGTGCAGGATCGTCGCGCCCACCTGCGACTTGATGTCGTCGCCGATCATGGGTAGGCCGTGCTGCACAAAGCGCTTCTGCCAGTAGGGTTCACGCGCGATGAAGACCGGGATGGCGTTCACGAAAGCGCACCCGGCATTCAGCACCTGCTCGACATACCACTTGGTCGCCTGGTCGCTGCCGACCGGCAGGTAGTTGACCACCACGTCCGTTTCCGTTTCGCGCAGCACACGCACAATATCGACCGTGTGGCCGGGCGCTTTGGTGATCTTCTGCTTGAGGTACTTGCCCAGCCCATCG
This sequence comes from Chloroflexota bacterium, assembly GCA_010092855.1. GTDB lineage: Bacteria > Chloroflexota > Anaerolineae > Aggregatilineales > Aggregatilineaceae > TC-15. The sequence continues at coordinate 3,010 of JAADYV010000440.1, forward strand.
TGCGTCATGCCGCGCTGCACCGGCACGCCCAGGTGCGGCACTTCGGCAAACCGGATCGTGTTGTTCTGCCCGCGCCACATGGCATCGCTCAGGTCGTGGCCCACCTTGTCGGCGTCGACATCAAACGCGGCGCTGAACTCGATATCGCGGATATGGTACCCGCCCAGGTCCACGTGCATCAGGCCCGGCACGGTGTCGCCCGGCTGCGCGTTGGCATAGTAGTGCACGCCCTGGATCAACGAGTTGGCGCAGTTGCCCACACCGATAATGGCTACTCGTACTTTCGACACAAAAAACCTCCCGTTGGATGGAGAAAGATTTTTACATCCTGGTAATCGACCGGCAACACCTGGCCGGTATGGAACAGGCAAACCAGTTTACCACTGTGGAGGTTCCGATGCGACGGCGAGTTTGTATGCCAGCGTGGGGCATCCAGGCGGAAAACAAAACAGGCAGCGCGCGGCTGCCTGTGGAGTGGGCACAAAAGCGCTGAATGGGATCAATCCCTGGCCAGCGAGATGGTGAAGGGGGTTGTGTTGAAGTCGCCGACCAGCGAGAACGAATCCCCTGCGTCGACCGTGATGCTGCCCTCGCCGTAGCCGGAGATGATGGACGGCACACCAAAATAGTCGATGGTCGTGACGGCCTCGATCTGGTACGCATAGCGCCCCGGACCATCGACCGCGATGCGCAGCGTATCGGTGGGTTGGGAGAACGAGTCCACCGTCATATACCCGGCAAGCTGCCCGTCGATGTAGACCACCACCTCCTCGTACAGCAGCGGGTATTCGGCCACGTTGTTGATGTTGAACATGATCGGGCCGGAATCATCAATGTCGACGGAACTGCCACTGCCGCTGTTGTTCACCGGCGCAGAACTGCCACTCGACCCGGAACCTGAGATGTCCTGTTCGGCGGCGGGGCGGTCGCTCGACGAACTGTCATCATCGCCGTCGGCATTCCCAACTGGCGAAAAGCCCAAAAAGCTCAGGATAGCCACCACGCTGGCAACGGTGCCCAGGCAGCCGCTGACCCAGGCTCCACACGCCAGGCGGTTCCGCTTTTGCTTCTGCTGTTGTGGTGGTGCTTGTGGAGGAGGATACGAATAGGTAGACATACACACCAGCCCCTTGCTGAATATCCATGATAACTTGCATGTTTATCTATTTTACAGGAGTTTGGGCGTGGTGTGGCTTGAGTTTGCCAAAAGTGAAGGTTGGCACAGGGGGGGTGATTTAATCAACGCTTATTGGTTGAATGGGCTCAGCGCGCCACGTGTAGACCAGCCGAGCAGAAAGGGGCTGGCGAGTGCTGGTATCAGGGGTACGGTTCGATGTAGATGGTGCCAGATAAGCAGTCTGGTGCGGTCCAGGGGCCTTCCAAGACAACTTTGCCGTCGTAGTCGATGATCTCCATCTCGCCGCTTTTAAGGCACCAGCGAATAGTGGGTGGGGGCTCCTCGATCAGGATGCGTGTTTCCTCGAAGTAGAACGTGTTCCCCTGGACGTAACCCGTCAGTTCCATCACACCATAGTATGCGTAACCTTCCGTGACAGCCACTTGCGAAACCCCGATGACGGCGGTGCCAGTCTGTTCGAGGATCATGTTGTACCAGTAGTAGGCGTGCGGACCGTTCGGTTGGTACATCGAGCCAGCCCACTCCCCAGACAGGTCGATGGTCGCATCCTGAACAGGTACCACGAAGGGATTGGCGGGGTTCTCATCAGGGCTGGTGTTGGGTGCGGCCTCCCTATCCTCAGGTTCGGATTCTGCCGGACTCTCTCGCGGCGGATCGTCACCGTCCTTGCCCACATCATAGACCGTGGTGAAACCGAAAAAGCCGAGGATGGTGACCAGCCCGGCGATGATGGCGATCAACGAATTCATGCGTGCGCCACAGCCCAGGCGGTTGGTGTTTTGTTGTGGTGGCGGTGTGTATGGAGGAGCAGGCCGCAAGTTGTTTACCATACCCCGGACCCCTGGTGAATATTCACCATAACCTGCATGTTTATCTATTTTACAGGGTTTTTGGGCTGGAATGGCTTGATGTAGACGGGAGTGCAGGCTGGCACACGAGCAGACGTTAATCAGCGCTTATGGGTTGAGCAGGTTGGGCGCGCCATTTGCGGACCAGTAGCGCGAACAGGACAGCGTCAACGGCGCTGTGCGCGGCGATGGCGGCCCACAACCCGTCGCGCCACAGGGCCAACCCGCCCAACAACAGGCCGGCCACCGTTGCATAGACGAAGTAGGTGCGCGTGATGGCGTGCAGCGCGCCAAACAACAGCGCCGTCAGCGGCCAGCCCAACGTGGGTTGGATCGCGCCCCGGAACAGAATCTCCTCCGGGATGCCCGCGACCAGGCCCAGCAGCAGCGCGTGGACGTAGCGCAGGCGGTGGATTTGCAGCGAGTCGGCCAGCAGCCGTTCGATGCGCTGCATAGACGGCAGCACATCCAGCAGCCGCCACGCCCCCAGCGCGAACGTGACGCCCAGCGCGCTGCCCAACAGCACGTCCACCGGCCAGCTTTCGCCAGGGAACCAGTCCGTGATGGACACGTTGCCGCGCAGCACGCCCTGCCACACCACCGCCAGCGCGATCATGCCCAGCCCAAACAGCGCGCCAAATCCTAGCAGGCGCTGGGGGGCCATTTGTGACGCTCCCCACGAATAAATTCGGGGGCTTCTGTTGCACGCTTGCCCCAACGGGCTACGTTATGCAACACGGACACGTCCTGTCCGATAGTACACA
>JAADYV010000441.1 GCA_010092855.1 Chloroflexota bacterium
CTTCCAGTAGCGAAGCGGCTTGAGCACCACAAGCGGCAAGGCACCCTTCAACGCATTACAGAGAGATATTTACACCCTCATGCTACAATAGGCATAAGACGCACAAACACGGAGGGCGAATCATGGATCACGCGGTGCTCCAGGCGCAAACCGCCCCAACAGGCGATATCGTGGCAACGGGCGTGTCCGCCGAGGACTACATGCAGCAGTACGCGGCGACATTTCACGAATGGGTGCAGGGGGTGGTGATCAAAATGTCTCCGGTATCGGAATTACATGATGTGTTGACGATCTATTTGCGGATTCTGTTGGATACCTATTTTTCTCTCAAGCCGATTGGCCAGGTGCGAAATGCGCCGTTCGTGATGCAGATGGACGCCATCGACCGGTTCCGCGAGCCGGACCTGCAAGTGATCCTGCACGACAACCCCGGCCAACTCACCGCAACGGCCATGCTCGGCCCGGCGGATATCTGCATCGAGGTGGTGTCAGCGAAAAGCGTGAAGCGGGACTACGGTGAGAAGTTTGCCGAATATGAAGCGGCGGGCGTGCGCGAATATTGGGTCATCGACCCCCAGCGGCAGCGCAGCCAGTTCAACCGCCTGACCGAGGCCGGGCATTACACGCTGGTCGCGCCGGATGACGACGACCACTACACCACCCCGCTGCTGCCCCGGCTGGCGCTGCACGTGCCCACGCTGTGGGCGGAAAAGCTCCCGAATGTGATCGACGTGGTGGCGGCGGTGCAGGCGATGGTCGGAGAATAGTAGCAATCAACATCAAAAAGAGAAACTACTTACCGGGGCGTTCATCGGACGAAGGCCCCGGTGTGGGTTGGCTGGGTCGTGGTGCGCGGTGAATGTTACCCGGCAATGGTGTCCATTAGCCGGCAATGGTGCGCGCGAGCTGCTGCACGGCTTTGGAGAAGGGCCGGTTGGCGTCGGAGACCACCAGCGGCACTCCGCGCCGGATGGCGTTGGTCTGCTCCGTGTCGTAGGGGATTTCTGCCGAGAGCGGGCGGCGCAGCGCTTTCTGGATCGTCTCGGCGGGAATGTCGGCGGCGGGCCGGACGTGGTTGAGCACCACGCGCACGCGCCCCATCTCGATGTTCATGCTTTGCAGCCCGGCCAGGAATTGGGCCGTCGTCTGCACGGCAGGCGGGTCGTCAGTCATGACCACCACCACCGCGCGCGAGGCCAACAGTGCGCCGCGTGTCGCTGTGTCCAGCGTGGGGGCATCCACCACCACCTGGTCGAAGGTACTGCTCAGTTCGCGCAGCACACCCTGCACCATGCGCGCTGACAGCGTGCTGTGTGTCGGAATCGGCGGCGCACCCAGCAGTGCAATGCCCGACTTCTGGTGCACGGTCAACAAGCGGGGCAGCGCACGCGGATCAGGGGCATCACCGGCGTTCAGGAGCTGGCCCCAATGCTGCTGCGGCGTCAGGTGCAGATGCAGTTGGGCGTGCCCGCTGACGGCACTGAAATCGGCCAGGCACACGCGCCGTCCCGCCCCCGCCCACAAGGCGGCCAGGTTCACGGCGAGAGTCGTGCTGCCCGTGCCCCCGCGCAAGCCAATGACGGTAATCAGCGGCAGGCTGGCGGGCAGCGGACCGGTCACCTTGCGCTGTTGGGCTTCGGCCACGCCGATAGGCTTGCGATCCGAAGGAGTTTCCGCCGGTGGGGAGGATGGCACAGGCGACGGCACGGCAGGCGCTTCGGGCGTAGGACTGGTGTCCGGTGACCCAGGCTGGACGGGCTGGCTGGCCGGTTCGGTCAGCAGACCGGTGTGGACCCGGTAATCAACGCCAGCTTCCAGCACGGCATCCACGCGCTCGGTCAGTTCCTGCGCGGTGACCGGCTTGGAAAGGAAGGCATTGGCCCCCGCTTCGAGCGCCATGTGTTTGTCCATCGGCTGGCTGCGCGCGGTCAGAATGATAATAGGAATGCGCGCGGTGCGCGGCTCCTGGCGCATCTTGCGCACCACGTCGTACCCGCTCAGGCCGGGCATCATCACGTCGATAATGGCCATGTCGGGGCGCTGTCGGGCCGCGATAGTCAGCCCTTCTTCGCCACTGCTGGTCGTATCCACCTCGTGCCCCACGCGCGTCAGCATCAGCTTGACCATCTGGAGCAGGTTTAAATCGTCGTCAATCAGGAGTATGCGGGCCATTGGTGATCCCTGTATGTGTGTGCGAGCACCTAACCGCCCACATTGTACCACCCTTTGCCAATTGGGGCTTAACGTTTGGCGGGCGCGCGTGTTCGGTTTTTGTCCGTAGTTGTCCGGCATGAGGAAGGATCAAGCCAAGCCATGGCTTGCCAACCCCAAAAGTACCACCGCCGCGCCTGGCGGTGCTTGCGCTGGTGCACAAATCTCAGGTATGATAATGATAGAATTAATGCTTCATGAATATCAGGCACCAGAATAACGCTTTGGGAAGGGGGCACAATCCCGAGCAACAGCCACCCGGCGCGGTATCGTGCCCGCGCCCGACGTGGTATAACAGGGAAAATATAGTGGGCCGGAGCACCATGACGGAGCAGCCAACCATCCGAGTTTTCCTCGCAGCAGGTCCCGATGTGGCTGACGAACACAGCATCGCGGAGCGTGTGATCGCGCAGGTCAACGCCGATCTGCAGCAGCGGCGCGGCGTGCAGCTTGAGCTGGTGTCGTGGGCGCGTGACGGGGCGGGGAGTGCCCAGCTATCGCCGGCTGAGGCTGAAGACGCCGGGCTGCCGCATCCGTCGGTTTGCGACGTGGTGATCGTTATCCTGTGGGGACAGATGGGGGCCACGCTGCCGCCGGAGTACGCCAAACCCAACGGGGGTACCTTCTCCGACCTGGAGTGGATTTACCGCGATGCCAGCCGTCAGGCGCGCCAAACCGGAACGCCGATGATCATGGCTTACCGGCGCACGGTGGACGAGCCGTTGGCGATGGATGATCCCGACTTCTTCACCAAACGCGAGCAGCGCGCGCAGGTCGAGTCCTTTTTCGGCACGTTCCACAACGAAGCGGGCGCGCTGCGCGACAACTACAACACCTACACTTCGCGCCGCGCCTTCCTGGAACACGTCGAGCACCACCTGACGCTGCTGATCGAGCTGCTGCTGGATGCGCCACCGCTGCCCCAAGAAGTCTTCGAGGAACTGGAGGAACCCACGCCACCGCCCCCACCCCGCTGGTTAGGTATGCCGTATCCGGGACTGCGGCCCTTCATGCCCGAAGAAGCGCCGATCTTCTGCGGACGAGCGCGCGAAACCGAAGCCCTGATTGAGCGTCTAAGCGATCCAGCAGGTCGCTTCCTGGCTATCAACGGGACCAGCGGCAGCGGCAAGTCGTCGCTGGTGAATGCGGGCCTGCTGCCGCACCTGCACGCCGATGCGATCCCCGGCAGCCGCGACTGGTTGTACGTGCGCGTGGTGCCGGGTGAAATTGAAGGCGATCCTTTCCTGACACTGGCCAGCCGCCTGCGTCCCTTTCTGGAACAACCCGGCTGGCAGCACGCGAGTGACCTGGCAGAACGGTTGGCCGGGGAATTTCTCGACAACCCGGATGCACTGCGCGAAACCTGCCACCAGGTGCTGGCGGGTCGTCGGGACGGGGCGGAAATGCTGCTGTTTTTCGACCAGTTCGAGGAAGTGTTTACGGTCGTCAGGCCGGAGTTCCGCGAGCCGTTTATTCACCTGGTGGCGTATGCGGCCACCGTCGAACACCTGCGCGTGTTGATCACGCTGCGCGCCGATTACTATGCGCAGTGCCTGGAATGGCCAGGGCTGGCGGTGCTGCTGCAAAATGGCTCGTTTCCGCTGGGCGTGCCGGATCGCGCGGCCCTGTACCAGATGATCACGCAACCGGCCCAGCGCGCGGGATTCGAGTTCGAAAGCGTGCTGGATCACCGCCTGCTGGCCGATACGAGCAACGAACCGGGCGGGCTGCCACGACTGGCGTTTGCGCTTCGCGAGCTGGTCCGGGCAGCGGAGGAGCGCGGCGAATCTGTGCTGCGCCACGCGGATTATGACGAAATGGGCGGGGTACATGGCGCGGTCGGACGCCGGGCGCGGATGGTGCTCGACGATCTCGACCAGGCGGCACGGGATGAACTGGCGCACCTGTTCCGGACGCTAGTCGTTGTGGACGAGTTCGGCGCGGCCACGCGACATATCCCCCAGATACGGCTGGCCGATATTCCGGCACGCGCGCGGCTGGTCCGGACGCTGGTCGATGCCCGCTTGCTGACCCAGGGTAGTGGCCGGGATCACCAGCCTGCGCTAGAGATTGCGCACGATATCCTGTTCGAGAGCTGGCCAGCGCTGGTCCATTGGATCGAGGGAACACAGGACGACCTGCGTCTGCTGCGGCGGCTGGGGCTGGCGGCGCGCGAATGGGACGACAACGACCGGGCACGCGCCTTCCTATGGCCGGACGAGCGGCTGCTGCCTGTTTACGACATGTTGGACCGGCTGGAACCCGATCTCGACCCGGTGACGCGCGATTTCATCAAACTGGAAGGCGACCAGTTGGTCGATGAACTACGCGATCCCAACCTTTCGCACACCCGGCGGCTGGCGATTGGCGAGCGGCTGGCCGAACTGGGCGACCATCGACCGGGCGTGGGTTTGCAGCCGGATGGCCTGCCCGATATTGTGTGGTGCCACGTGCCCGGTGGACGGGTGGTGCTGGATAGCGAGGAGCGGTCGATAGCGGTTGAGCCGTTTTACATCGCGCGCTACCCGATTACATTTATCCAGTTCCAGTCGTTTATCGACGCCGAAGACGGATTCGACTCCGATGTGTGGTGGGCGGGATTGGGCACTCGTCCGGTAGAACCGGGTCCGCAAAGCTGGCCCATCAACAACCACCCGCGCGAACACGTCTCGTGGTACGAGGCAGTGGCATTCTGCCGCTGGTTAAGTGCGCGCCGGGGGTACATGATCCGGCTGCCAACAGAGTGGGAATGGCAGCAGGCCGCCAGTGGTGGCGTTCCGGTGAATGTGTATCCCTGGGGCAAAACGTGGGATGCGCAACGCGCGAACACGTCCGAGAGCAAACTGGGTCGCACGACAGCGGTGGGCGTCTACCCGGCTGGGGCGTCACCGGTGGGCGCGCTGGACATGAGCGGCGGGGTGTGGGAGTGGTGCCTGAACGAGCACGCCGACCCATCATATACCGGCTTGAGTGGCAATCCCCGTCATGCCACGCGTGGGGGTGCGTGGGGATTCGATAAACTAGCCGCGCAAACAACCAGCCGCGATTGGCCGGATGCTGCGTATCGCTTCAACCTGCTGGGCTTCCGGGTGGCGTGTGCGTTTCCGGTCAGCGGGCCGGGTGGTTTTTAAAAACGGCGGCTGCCAGTCCTCACCCTTAGCAGCCTGCGGCTGCTCACTCGCGCGGCGCGCGTGTGCCGACCACCGGTCGGAAGGGTGAGGACAACACGCCCATCGCGTTTTACGCACGCTGCCGCTTCTCCACGCTGAAAACCTCGATTTGCTCGCGATTAACCAGCAGCGCCCCACCCCGATACACCACGCTCGACTCCAGCGTCATGACCGCCTCAGCGTCAAAAATCGGGATGTACTGCTCCGGCGTGGTGCGAATGAAATTCGCCACGTCCACCGTCGGGTGCAGCCGCAGGTCACCGCGAACTTCAAAGCCAGCCGTCACGATGAATACCGGGCGTGCAATGTGATCGCGGCCCTCGTACTGTCCCCGGCGACGCGGTAGGGCGTCGTCCGCTTGCGCCAACACGACCATACCCAAGATGTTCTTGCGCACGTTGCCCATGTCATAGTTGCCGGTCAACACCGCCGGGTTCAACAGGGGCGAGACAAACATGCGCTCCAGTTCGATGAACAACGCCATATGATCATTCAACCGGTCCAGCAGCGGTTCGCCACGCAGCCGCACATCACCGCTAATGCGATACGACCGTGTCAGGAAATCGGCGCTGACATACCCGTCTCGAAAACTTGCTCCCGCGCTCATGAGGTTCCCTTTCCCGCTGTGGTCCTAATTTGCGCGCACGCGTTCGATGGCGGCCTGGATTTCTGGATCGAGTGAGTCCAGGCCCGGCGAAGTGGGCAAACCCTCCGCCCAATCGTCGCTGCGCTCAGCGGAGGAATCCAGGCGCAGTTCTAGCAGCCACAAATCGAAGTACCCGGCGCGCGCTTCTTCCAACTGGGCCGGGCTGAGTTCCCGTTCTTCCCGGTCCAGCACTTCGATCAGGTGCAGTCCAAACTCGGTTTCGACCGGGCCAATCAACGTGTCCAATTCAGCCGTTTCAACGGCAGCAGCGTAGTTTTCCACCAGGTAGGAGAGAAACGACCAGTCCAGATCGCCGCCCACCGGGGCGCTGCCGGGATCGTCAGACAGCTCGCGCGCGACATCCGCGAACGGCACACCCTCGGCAAGCTGTGCCTGTGCGTCGGCAATACACGCATCCGCCGCCGCGCGCTCATCGGGGGTCGGCTCGGCCAGGCTAGCGAGATTGTCCGGGTGCCACGCGCACAGGATATGCCGCGTATTTACGGCCAACTCAGTGGGCGAGATTTCTTCCCCCAGCGTCTGGTACAGCATATCGCGCAGCGCTTCAGTTGCAAACAGGTAACGCAGGTCATCTTCACTCAATCCGGAAGCCTCTGTTGCCCCGGCGTACCACTCGCTGATGAACTGCTGGGCAACGTCGTTTTCCGCCAGTTCATCGACCGGAATTTCGGTCCACAGGCTGAAGAACTGTGCTTCGCGTTCGGCGGCATCTTCCGCTGTCGGCGTGACCCCCATGCTTTCCCCGGTGCGCCACAGCAGCAGCTCGTCTTCCATCTGGGTCAGCACCGCGTCGCCCAGCAGCTCCGGGTTTTCCAGGTTATCCACCAGCGCCAAGACGTAAGTCGGCGCGATGCCCATATTGCCCGCCGTCAATTCGTACAGTGCTTCCAGTTCCTTGAGGTATTGCCAGCGCACGAACTGCACACGGGCATGAAATTCGTCACGGGTGATGATATCGTCATTAACGGCGGAAACAATGCCGTCATCTTGGGCCAGTCCGGGCACAACTGGCAACACCACCAGCGCCACCACGAAAACCACCAGCAGCTTGCGAATCATATTGCCACCTTTCTGCCTGCAGATATTCCGCCTGAATTTCTTCCCGTCCGTATGATAGCCGATCCTGGCCGGGCTGCACAATCCACCTGCACTATTCCCCAGGTTCGGGCAGAGTGCACAAGGCGGAAACATGCAAAAAAACGATGGGATGGGGTATTCTTGATGGTAGGTGAGGTCAGGAGCCGCCGGGGAGCGAGTCCTGGAGGCGGCAGCGGGTCTGGGCCAGGCAGCATGGGTGCAGGGTGGACTAACGCTACCCTTTTGCGGTATCATGAATTAACGCAAAATTTATATATGCATAATAAAAGGTAAAGGATATGCGCTACTTCCGAGAACCATTCAGCGGTTTTAGTCACCTGGCGGGGGCCATTTTAGGGGTGGCGGGACTGGTGGTATTGGTGGCTCAAACCTACGACGAGTCGACCAAACTGGCGACCATGCTCGTCTACGGTATCAGTCTGATCCTGTTGTTCCTGGCCAGCGCCGCCTGGCACCTCGTGGTCGCGCCCGACCGGGTGCTGCACTGGCTGCGACGCTGTGACCAGGCCGCCATCTACGCTTTTATCGCCGGCACGTATACGCCCTTCTGTTACGCTTACATCACCGACCGTTTTCGCTGGGGTTTCCTCGGCGTGGTGTGGGGCGTGGCCATCGTCGCCATCTTCGTCAAGCTCACGCTCAACGAAAAGTCGCGTGTGCGCAGTTCGCTGTTCTACGTTGGCCTGAGCTGGTTGGGCCTGTTCACCTATCCCTTTGTCTCCGGCAACATGGACACCGGCGCGCTGGTGCTGCTGCTGGCCGGTGGCGTGGTCTATACGTCGGGGGCGGTGGTCTTCAACCTCGATAATCCCAACAACCGCCCCAAATACTTCAACCTGCACGACCTGTGGCACCTGTTTGTGCTGGTCGGCTGCGGCCTGCACTATGCCGCCATCCTGGTCTACATCGCTTGATAATCAGTGAAATCGTGGAATCATCACCCACTCGCGCGCAGGGAGCACCCCCCTGTGCGCGCTGTGTTTTGCCCCCACCTGTGTCGCCCACCGGCCAATTTACCCGGCAGCGTGGGGGTGGCGCGGCTCTACCGGAAACTGGATTTCGGTCACAAAGGTGGCGGAATCCGCGTCGTCGCCCGGTCCCTGCAAGTAGAGGTTGCGGTTCGGTCCCGTGATGCAGTAGCGGTGCGTGTCCAGCCATTCCAACAGCGCCCGGTATGCGCCGCCCAGCGCATCATACGGCCCCTGGTGCACCACCGACGCCACCCGCACCCCCGGCAGTTCCTCCACGTGTACGCCATCCCCATCCGGGACCGGCCTGGGCAGCGGCGCGGCCACCATCATGTCTACATCCGATTCGCGGTATTCCGGGTCATAGTACAGCGTTTGCAGCGGGTAACAGCTTGCGGGATCAAGCCCGTGCCGGCCCAGGTGCTGCACCACGCGCCCGAACAACTCGTCTCCCGACCCATAACACGCCACCACGTCCCGCGCGCCCAGCACGAGTTGTGGCTCGACCGGCTTGAGCACCACGTCATAGGCTGGCGGTTGGCCCTCGCGTTCGATCTGGCGCAGCCGCGCTTCAACCCGCGCCAGCCGTGCCCGCTGCTCCTCGACCGCGCGCGCGATCTCGGCCTGCTTGTCGCTCAGCATCGCCTGCATCGCGGCCACCGGCAGCTCATCCACCAGCAAAAGCCCAATCTGCTCCAACGACAGCCCCAGGTCCTTGAGCGCAAGAATCCGGTTGAGCCGGGGCAACTGCTCGCTAGAATAGTAGCGGTAATTGGTAAAGGGGTCGATGTGCGCCGGTTTGAGCAAGCCGATCTCGTCGTAATAGCGCAGCGCTTTGACCGACACCTGGCTCAGCCGCGAAAAGTCCCCGATCTTGTGCATCACGCGCTCCACAGCATCTGGTCGTGAACGGTGCTGCTGTTATACCCAGATCGGCATGTGAGGGCAACGTGGGACCATTGGTCTGCCTGTGGACCCACTTGGTTATGGTCATAGTGGCCCATTTGGGGCAAACTCTGGAAATGTGCCTGGGCAACTGCACGACGACGTAACGGTAACAAGGTGGAAACCAAAGTGGCGAGGGAAACACACAATGAGTGAACGAAACCCGGCAGCAACCTGGCTGGTCGTGGTCGCAATGGGATCGGTGTTTTTCATCTGGGGTTCGACCTATCTCGGCATTCGCTACGCAATTGAATCGATGCCGCCGTTCCTGATGGCGGGCGGACGGTTCCTCATCGCGGGGCTGGCGCTGATCGCGTGGCAGCGGGCGTTGGGTGCCCCCTGGCCCACGCGCATTCACTGGCGGTCGGCCACCATCATCGGCGCGCTGATGCTGCTGGGCGGCAACGGCGGCGTCACCTGGGCCGAAAGCATGGACGTGCCCTCCAGCCTGGCCGCGCTGATGATCGCGTCGGTGTCGATCTGGGTCGTGATCTTGAACTGGCTGTTTTTCCGGGGCACGCGCCCCAGCGGACGGCTGGCCATTGGCCTGGGGGCCGGGTTGTTCGGTGTGGCGCTGTTGGCCGGCCCCGCCGACCTGCTCACCGGGCAGGAGCCGGTCAACCCGGTCGGGACCACGATTCTGCTGTTTGCGGCGCTCAGTTGGGCCTTCGGATCGTTGTATTCCCGCCAGGCGGAACTGCCCGCCAATCCGCTGCTGGGCACCGGCATCGAGATGTTGATGGGCGGCGTGGTCCTGTTTGTCGTCGGGTCGGCGGCGGGTGAATGGGGCCAACTGGACCTGGGCGCGGTGACGGCGCGTTCGTGGCTGGCCTTTGCTTACCTGACGGTCTTCGGATCGCTGGTGGCGTTCACGGCCTACATCTGGCTGCTGCGCAACGTACCCCCGGCGCGCGCCGCGAGTTACGCTTACGTCAGCCCGGTAGTCGCTATGTTCCTGGGCTGGGCGCTGGCCAACGAAACGATCACGACCCGGATGCTGGTCGCGGCAGCGATCATCATTTCCTCAGTGGTCGTCATCACCACCTACCGCGATGTGCAAAAACCTGCGCGGTCGCCGGAACTCGATCTCAGTCCGGCAGCCAGCCCCGCCCAAAGCGGGAAGTAACGCAGAAGAGGCTCTCCCCCTGCGGGCACCACACTCGTTTGATCCAGTTTCGATAGTGCGTGCAGGGGGTTCTACCGGAAACCAACGGTTTGTCCCCCGCACACAACTTTGCGATACCCAATTTACCCTGTTGGACCAACAATCTCCACCAGGGAAAAGATTACCCCATGCGCTGCGGGCTCAAAGCCGCGCAGCTAACTGGAACGTAAGTCTGCTAAAGCGACTCTCTCATTCGCAAATAGTGAGCCGTACATCCGACAAACGACAACCTTGAGTCGAGTTCAGTAGACTTCCACTCCAATGTAGCCTGTGCGCTTCCAGTAGCGATGTGGCTTCCAGTAGCGAAGCGACTTGAGCACCACAGGCGGCAGCGCGATACCCGCCTCCCGATCCAGTAGGCGCGCCAGATATTGGAGAACATAACCATCGTTTCACGCACATGAATTGCACGCCCCGAATGCGTCTACCCACACGGCCCGCAACGGTATACAATCATGTCGGCATACAATCATGTCGGCATACAATGAAGCCGAAATCATCCTGCGCCAGCCAGCCCAACAGGAGCAGCGCCACCCCATGAAATACTTCATCACCGGAGCCACCGGGTTTATTGGCGGGCACGTCACGCGGCAGTTGGCCGCCGCCGGGCACACGGTCCTTGCCCTGGCGCGCACACCTGCCACTGCGCATGACCTGGCGGCGCTGGGCGTGCAGGTTTTCCCCGGCGACATCACCGACAAGGAGTCCCTGCGCGTGCCGATGACGGGCGTGGACGGCGTGTTCCACCTCGCAGGCCAGTACAAGATTGGTGTGCGGGATGTGCGTGGCATGGAACGCGCCAACATCGACGGTACCCGCAACGTGCTGGAGATGATGCGTGAGCTGGACGTTCCCAAAGGTGTGTATACCAGCACGGTCGGCGTCTTCTCGAACACGCACGGCCAGTTGGTGGACGAGACGTACCACTATACTGGGCCGTTCACCAACCACTACGAGCGCACCAAGTGGCGCGCCTATTACGAGATCGCGGAGCCGATGATCCGCGACGGGCTACCGCTGGTGACGGTGCTGCCCGGCCTGGTCTATGGCCCCGGCGATCACAGCCTGATCCACCAGTTTCTCGCCTGGTATCTGCGCGGGTGGCTGTGGGTGGTGCCCAAACACAGCGAGTATTGCATGGGACATGTCGAGGACACCGCGCGTGGGCACCTGCTGGCGATGGACAAGGGTATCCCCGGCGAAAGTTACATCATCGCGGGCCAGCGCGCCACGCTGTTGGAGATGCTGCAACTCGGCGAAACCGTGACCGGCATCCGTGCGCCCCGTGTCCAGGTGTCGCCCTGGGTGCTCAAGCGGCTGGCGAACGTCGTCGGACTGGCCGAGCGGGTGATCCCGCTGCCGGCCATTATGCGCGCGGAAACCTTGCGCACCGTCGCCGGGGTGACCTACCTGGGCGACAACGCCAGGGCCATCCGCGAACTGGGCCTTACATTGCGACCGCTGGAGGAGGGTCTGGTCGAGACCGCGCGCCACGACATGCAGCAGATGGGCATCACGCGCGAGGTCCGGACGCCGTGACGGGGGGGTGCATTCGGAAATTGGGGCAAGAATTGAAACTGGCCCAAATAGCTACCGGATAATGTCGGTCAGCGCCTGGTTGGGGGTAGGGTCGTATCCAAC
>JAADYV010000442.1 GCA_010092855.1 Chloroflexota bacterium
ATCTGATTCAGCGCGCAACTGCAGCGTGAGACGCGCCTGAAAGGCCAGCATCAGCGCCACGGCAACAGCAATCACCAGCGGCGCGCCCCACCATGCGTCCAGACCAACGAAGACACTCAAGATCATCGCTGCGCCTACCTGGCCGGTGCCGGTCATAACATGCACTGCTGTCACGGCACTGTCTTCACGTCCAGGAAAGAGGTCGAATGCATAAGCGTTGAGCGCGCTAATCGAAAAACCGAACCCCGCTCCGATTGCGCTTGTCGCGCCCAGTAATACGTAAAACGCGCCGCCACTGCCAATCGCGAATTCACTCAGCACTAACAATCCCATCGCCGTGATGGTAAACAACAGGCCAGTTTGCAGCACGCGTTTCATGCTGATGCGCCGGGCCAGTCGCGCGGTTAGAAAAGAGGATGCGATAGCAGTGATGATCTGCGGTGTAAACAACACGCCGAACTGCGAACTGCTCAGGTTGTGGAAATCTGCGTCCGTGAACAGCGCACCCGCTGATGGGAAGAGAATCAGGGAGATGCCGGCCAACATGCCGCTGAGATACACCGCCAGAATCGACTGCAGACGCTGTGAGCCAGAGTGCTGCACGGAAATGTCCCTTCGGCTATTCGCTCGACCAGGCCGTGCGGAAATCTGGATAGAGCGTCAGTCCGCCGTCGACAAACAATGTCTGCCCGGTGATGTACGCCGCGAAATCACTGCACAAAAAGGCGGAAGCCTCTGCCATTTCTTCCGATTCACCAGCGCGTCCCATGGGGATATGGCTTTCGACCATCGCCTTCTTTTCCGGATCGTCAATCCAGGCGCGATTGATGGGTGTCACAGTTGCGCCAGGGCCAATCCCATTCACCCTTATCTTGCGCCCGGCGTACTCCAACGCAAGCGTGCGTGTCAGGTTCTGCATACCGCCCTTACTCACGCTGTAGCCGACAAACCGCGGTTTGGGAATCACCTGGTGTACGCTGGACACGTTGATGATCACGCCGGCCTTGTCTTCGCTTAGCCAGTGCTGGATGGCGCGCTGGGCGCACATGAACGCCCCAATCGTATTGGTGTTGATCACACGAGTGAACTTCTCAACGTCGAGTTCGTGGCTGTCTGCTGCAATCTGAATGCCGGCGTTGTTGATGAGGAAATCCACCGTGCCCCATTCGCCGATGACCGCATCAAACATCCCGTCAACATCTTCCTTTTTGCTGACGTCTGCCTGTACCAAGATGTCCTTGCCACCATGCTGCTGCACCTGGCGGCGGCACCAGTTCAGCGCGTCTTCGGTGGCTTCTGCTTCGTCGCGGTTGCGGTAGTAGTTGATCGCCACATCCGCCCCATATTCGGCAAACTTGATGGCGATTGCCTGACCAATGCCACTGCTCCCGCCAGTCACCAGCACTTTCTTGCCCTGAATCCCCTTCATTTACCTCTCCTTGTGATGGTCTACTGGTTGCCCAGTAGGTCTACTGTTTGCCCAGCAGTGGAATAAGCGCGCCGTTGATGATGCGGCCTGCGTCTGTCGCCAGAAAGGCTGCCCACTCAGCAATCTGAGCGGGCTACACCCATTCATTAAAGTCGGCATCTGGCATGGTCTCACGGTTACGCGGCGTGTCCAGCACCCCAGGCAGGATCGCATTGACCGTAATGCCCTGTGCTTTATACTCTTCACTCATGCTTTCGACGATGCGGGCAACCGCCGCTTTCGACGCCGCATACGCCGATTCATTGCGTGTACCGTGCAGCGCCGGATGCGCTGCTGTGTGGATGATGACGCCGTCGCCCTGTTTCAACATCGCCGGAAGCACGGCCTGACTCAGCAGAAAGGCGGTCTTGGCGTTGAGATTCATCATGAAATCCCAGGTGTCGGGTTCCGTTTCATGCAACGGCTTGCCAGCCCGATAGCCACCAATGGTGTTGACGACGATATCAATCCTGCCAAAGCGGGATAGGGTATCCTGTGCCAGCTTATGATTCGCTTCGGCATCCATCGCGTTGTAATTGCCCGGAAAATTGTGTTGATCACGATCTAGTTCCGGGAACATATCGACAACACCGCCTGCCCTCCTGTCAGGCACAACCACTGTTGCGCCAGCCTGATGAAACGCAGCAACAATTGCGCTGCCCAGGTTGCCACTGCCACCCGTGACAATTGCGATTTTGCCTTCTAGCTTGTGCATACAGTCCCCTATTTTCCAGCTTTTTGCTGCAACAACGCCGCGACCAGTCCCGTCCAGCCGGTCTGGTGGCTTGCGCCAAGTCCCGCCCCGTTATCGCCGTGAAAGTATTCGTGGAACAGGATGTAGTCACGCCAATGGGGATCGTTCTGGAACTGGTCGAGACCGCCAAACACGGGACGACGATGATCTGCATCACGCAAGAAAATCCGGGTGAGGCGCATGGCGAGTTCGTCTGCTACTTCGTCCAGTGTTGCCATGTTGCCGCTTCCGGTTGGGTATTCCACCTTGAAGGCATCACCGTAATAGCGGTAATACTTGCGCAGCGATTCGATCAGCAGGTAATTGATCGGGAACCAGATCGGGCCACGCCAGTTCGAATTCCCGCCGAACAACCCACTGCGCGATTCTGCGGGCCAATATTGGATGCTGAAATCCTGCCCGCCGAGGTTGACATGGTAAGGGTTTTCGTAGACTTTTGAGATAGACCGAATGCCATAGGGCGAAAGGAACTCGTCCTCATCCAGCAAATAATGTAGGACCTGTCGCAGTTGCAGCGGTGTAGGGATGCTGAACAGATGAGCCTCGCCGTATTCCGCGAGATCGATGCTGGCGATGTTTTCCGTCAGACGCGGGCGATGGGTTTTGATCCAGTGCAAGCTGCGGGCAAAATCTGGCAGTGCATCGAGGGTCTTCTGTCCGATGGTCTCGACGGCGATCAATGACATTAACCCGACAAGTGAACGCACCCGCAGTGGTACCTGCCCGCCATCCGGCAAATGCAGCACATCGTAGAAGAAGCCGTCCTGCTCATCCCATAGCCCGATACCGTCATGCGAAACCCCACTCATCGCTAATGCAATGTCGAGGAAATGCTCATAGAATTTGATCGCCATATCTTCATAAGAGGGATCATGCTGCGCCAGTTCAATCGCCATGTTGAGCATCGTCAGACAGTAGAAACCCATCCAGGCCGTACCGTCGCTCTGATCGATGTGCCCCCCTGTCGGCAATACTGCGCTGCGATCGAACAGGCTGATGTTGTCAAGGCCGAGGAAACCACCCTGAAAGATGTTATTGCCGTCGGTGTCTTTCCGGTTGACCCACCACGTGAAGTTCAGCAGCATCTTATTGAATATACGTTTCAGGAAGTTGATGTCCTGCTTGCCGTCCATTTCATAGACGCGGTAAGCTGCCCAGGCATGTACCGGCGGGATGACATCACCCAGTGCCCACTCATAGGCAGGCAGCTGTCCGTTGGGGTGCATGTACCATTCGCGGGTGAAGAGCAACAGCTGCTGTTTGGCAAAATCAGAGTCGACCATCGCCAATGGAATGCAGTGAAAGGCCAGGTCCCACACCGCATACCAGGGATACTCCCATTTATCTGGCATGGAGATGATGTCGAAATTGTTCAGGTGCTTCCAGTCGCGGTTGCGTTGATACTCGCGCTGGCGTGGCGGTGCAGCTACCGGATCACCAGTGAGCCACTGCTCGACGTCGTAATAGAATAACTGCTTGCTCCATAGCATCCCGGCCAAAGCCTGCCGCTGGACGCGCCGCTCATCTTCGCTCATATCTGCGTGGTGAATTCCAGCGTAAAACGTGTCAGCCTCCTGTACACGCTCAGCCAGCCGGGTATCAAAATCAGCGAACGGGTGTATGTGCTCTGCAGCGGAAAGTCGCAACGAAATGGAGGTTGTTTCACCAGCGCCAATCTCAAAATGGTAAACGGCAGCAGCCTTGGTGCCCACACAAGCGGGATTAACGGTATCCTCTTGCCCGTTTACGATGTAATAATGGAACGCATCCTTGACAAAAGGGGCCGGGTTCGGCAGGCCATAGAGCCGTTCGCTGTTGGTGTCGTTTTCAGTGAAAATCAGTGTGTCAGCATTCTTTGGATACAGGGAGTAGCGCCCCAACTGGGGATGTTCGGCAACGACATACCCATTCTGCGCGCGCATATGGGGTTTTTCGCCAACGTCATTCATAGGCCCCGCGGGATAGCCCCAGGACCAGGTATTGCGAAACCAGAGCGTCGGTAGGACTGTGATCGGAGCAACCCCATCGCTACGATTGCTGATCGAGATGTGAATCAGAATATCATCCGCATCTGCTTTCGCGTATTCTACTGCGACATCGAAATAGCGATCGTTGTCGAATACACCGGTGTCGAGTAGTTCGTACTCCAAGTCTTCAAAGCCCCGTTGACCATTCTCCGCCACGAGTTGCTCATATGGAAACGCACGCTGCGGATATTTATAGAGCATTTTCATGTAGCTATGCGAGGGTGTGCTATCGAGGTAGAAGTAGTATTCTTTGACGTCCTCGCCGTGATTACCCTCCGAACCGGTGAGCCCAAAAAGCCGCTCCTTCAGAATCGCATCTTTGCCATTCCATAGCGCCACGGCAAAACACAGATACTGCTTGTCATCACTGAACCCGGCCAGGCCATCCTCGCCCCATCGATAGGCCCTGCTGCGCGCATGATCGTGGGGGAAGAAATCCCAGGCATTACCGTTTTCACTGTAATCCTCGCGCACCGTACCCCAGGCGCGTTCACTGAGGTAAGGGCCCCATTGCTGCCACCGTTGGCGTGCCGAGATCGCAGCAGGTGTCTGTTGTTTTTCGCTTGTTCTGGAAGCCATTTATGTTTGCTTTCGCTGAAGTACAACCGCTTTGAGACCAACGCTCACCAAAGAGTTTTATTGACCTATGTCTACATACCTTAATGATCAATAGCAGCCTTTAGCGATGAAAGGCAAATGAGAACTTCATAAGTTAAGGCGCGCCGCATTCAATGGGGGTTCGATTGTCCATGCTCCTGCCTAGCTCCATTGGCGTGGTGCGGTGTGCCGGCGACGGGTGCGGGATTGGACTTCCAGGTAGTGTTGGAATTTCCGCCTGAGGATGGCGCTCTGCTGAGTACAATTGTCAACACGGCCCAGTCGTCGTGCAAAACTCCCGGCAGAAGTGTGGGAAATTCTGAATGCCGACAAGGCTATACAACCCACCCGGGGGAGCGGAAGCATTTTCAGGAAAACCATAGTACACTTAAGATAGATGTGAACTGTTGATCGTAATGACTTAGGAAACTCAAGATGCGGATTGCACTTGTGGGATGCGGTTTTGTCGCTGACTACTACTTGTGTACGCTCCCTTACTATCCTGATCTACAAGTCGTTGGCGTCACAGACAAGATCAACGAGCGGGCTGAGCGGTTCGCCGCTTTCTGGAAGGTCCCGGTTGTATATGCAACATTGGAGGATCTGCTAGCCGATCCCAGAGTGGATATGGTTCTCAACCTGACAAACCCGCACAGTCATTATGACGTTTCTCGCGTTTGTTTGTCGGCAGACAAACATGTCTATTCCGAAAAACCGTTGGCCATGGTTTTCGAACAAGCTGAGGCTTTGGTCCAGTTGGCGAAAGAACGCGGCTTATATATCGCTGCGGCACCCTGCAACCTGTTAAGTGAGTCTGCGCAAACGGTCTGGAAAGCATTACGTGAGAATGCCATTGGCCGGGTTCGGCTCGTGTATGCCGAGCTGGATGACGGGCTGGTGCACCGCATGCACTATCATAACTGGCGCAGTGTGTCGGGGATTCAATGGCCATACAAAGACGAATTCGAAGTCGGCTGTACGCTGGAGCACGCCGGTTATTATCTTTCATGGTTGGTGGGGTTCTTCGGCCCGGCCACGGCGGTGACTTCCTTTGCCCGTGTCTTGGTGGATGATAAACAGACCGATGTCCCATTGGATATGGCAACACCAGATTTTTCAGTAGGCTGTATCACATTTTCGGGTGGCATTGTGGCGCGGCTAACTTGTAGCATCGTCGCCCCCCACGATCACTCCCTGGTGATTGTGGGAGATGAAGGTGTCCTAACCACTCGAGATTGTTGGGACTATGGCGCACCAGTTTTTGTGCGACGCCGTAATCATTCTCGCCTGCCGCTCGTGCGCAACCGCTTCCGCGTCAAGCAGTACCCGCTTGTTCGCAAACCAGTCTTCCGCTATCCTGTCAAGGACTCGCTATATATGGATTTTTCGCGTGGTGTGGCCGAACTGGCGCACGCCATCGAAGACCAACGGCCTAGCCGAATGTCTGCGGATCTTGCGTTGCATATTAACGAGGTCGCCTTGGCCATTCAATACCCGGAGATCATGGGCTGTCCTCGTACTTTGACAACCCGTTTCGATCCGGTCGACCCGATGCCCTGGGCATCTTGATAGGTCAATACGCGCCTTTGCGACCCAGCACCACAAACAGGGTCTTTAACAGTATATAGAGGTCCAGACGTAACGATTGGTGTTTCACATACCAGATGTCTTGGCGTATCCCATCATCGAACTCAGCCGTACCGCGCCCGTTGATCTGCCACCAGCCAGTGATCCCTGGTTTGGCCTGAAGCCGCTGATGGTGCCAGGGTTTGTACAGGTTGACTTCATAGGGGATCGCAGGCCGGGGTCCGACCAGACTCATATCACCTTTGAGTACGTTGAATAACTGGGGCAACTCGTCCAGACTGGTCTTACGAATCCAGGAGCCAACCCGGGTTACTCGGTCGTCGTGTACCAGTTTGTGGACGGGGACGTCTTGCCCCTGAATCTCGGCCATCTGTTTTCGATCATCGTTGATCAGCGCGCCAATATACGCTTGGTGGCGCTCTTCACTGACGTTGTGGACCATTGACCGAAACTTGTAACACGTAAAGAGGTATGGTTCCCACCGCTCGCTCCCCCGCGTGACCCGGCGCGCCACAGTGACCCGCTGCTGTCGGAAAATCGCTGGCCCACGCGAGTCCAACCGGATCGCGATTGCCACAACCAGCATGACCGGCAACACCAAGATCAACGCGGTGCTCGCCAGGACAACATCCAGCGCACGTTTGCACGCGAGGCAAAACTCGCGCCGGACCATGTACGGTTGGCTACGTGAGAACGGCCCTATTACCTCCAATACTTCGCCTGTCCCCTGATTCGATTTGATCTGTTCCATGTCGTTATATGCTCCTCAGGAAAGGATTGAGGATGATCTAGAATCCCAGTATTGGATCACCAGGGATCAGGCAGCATACAGAATACCTGCGCCCACAGTGGTCGTCGGCTGGATGAAGGTGGATGGCATGACCTGAAACCTCAAAAAACGATGCCCGGTGATCCATGGTGGCTGCGGAAGATGGAACCATCGTTTGTGGAGTGAGCCGCCCCGGTCGCGATGGAACAAAGCCCGCGAGGCGCTGCAACCGGGTGGCCCATTCTCATGGGCCAATGGCCTATATGCCCTAAGGCGACCTGACTATCTCACTCGCTGGTGGGCGGCCCATCTCATCCACACCTTATTAGTTCTTATTATCGTAATAGAATATCCTTGCAGAAGCATAAAAACACCAAACCCGTACCTTTCAACATCCCTAACACTTTAACTCTGGGCGGACACGAACGAATTGGCATCAGGGAAATAGTAGCCTACCCCACGTTCGGTCAGGATGTATTTTGGGTTGCTGGGGTCTTGCTCAATCTTTGCACGCAGCCGGCTGATGTTCACCCACAGATACTGTGTCTCTTGCTTAAACATTGGTCCCCAGATTTTTGAAACCAGTTGATCGTGCGTGAGAATACGCCCGGCATTCACGCAAAGACAGTGAAGCAGGCGGTATTCAATTGGGGTGAGATTAATCGGATTCCCGCCAAGCATTACGCAGCGCTGGGCGAAGTCGATCTCAAGGTCGCCGGCTTTGAAGGTCATGTCCGAGCGCGCCTGTTCGGCCAGGTTGGACATATGCGACCGCCGGAGATTGGCTTGAATCCGTGCCAGAAGCTCCTTCACATGGAGTGGCTTTGGCAGGTAGTCGTCACCAATACTCAGGCTGCGGACCATATCTTCTTCATTGGCATGTGCGGCGAGTACGATCACGGGAGCGGATGTGAACTCTCGGAGTTCAAGGCAGATGTCAAATCCGTTAGTATCGGGCAGATTGAGGTCAAGCAAAATGATGTCCGGCACTTTCATTACGGCAAGATCAATTGCCGACTGGCCCTCATTCGCCATGATCACTTGATAACCAGCGCGTTCAAGCTGGCCTTTGAGCAGTCGGGAAATGCGTGCGTCGTTTTCAATGACAAGCACCTTGTACTTGGAAAGTGCAGGCACGCCCTCATCGGTACGTCTGGCGGTTAGGTGCGTGCGCAGATCCGAATCGCATTTGCTACCGTGTTGTTCATGTGGCAGATCAATGTGAACGACAATCCCTGATTCTCTCATTTCCTCGATCCACAGGTGTCCACCATGAGCAGCCAGGATGCTATGAACGATATACAGGCTCAATTCTAGATCGTTGATCCGCCCGTAACCGCTAGCACTATTTCCAAACGCAGCTTCCTTTAGTCTTTTGTCACGTATCTCGGCAAAACTCATGCCGTGGTAATACACATCGACTTGGACCTTGCTGTCGGTATGGCGCGCAGTTAGTCGTATCGTACTGGTAGACGACAATTTGAGGATGTTTTCCAGTAGCTTTTGCATGGCGCGGCTCATACGGATTGAATCCATCTCCACCAGAGGAATATTGTCTGGGATATTTACCTCAAAGGTAAGCGCAGACGCCTCCCGCGATACACGCTGGACGACCTGGGTTATGATATGTTTGAGATCGACAAATCGGCGTTCCAACTCCTGTTCGTGCAGTTGCAGGCGCAAAATATCACGGATATTCTCAAGCCACTGGACAACCTGTTCGGTGTTTTCTTTGATGGCGGTTACGAATTCTCGCTGCTCGCTTTCTCGCCATTGTTGGTCGTCACTGAGCAGTGTGGTTGAATAGCCGAGTACATAAACCAATGACGAGCGGAACGAATCGATGATCGCCAACAGCGACTTAAGGCCATGAGCGCCCTGATGGTACTCGTCGCTAATGTCGCGGAGCATACCGCCCCAGCATAGCCCGTTGCGTTTGTTCGCGATAGAGAATAGTTCTAGCTGCAAATAACGCTGTGACGCATCGCGAATTCTGATGTTGGTGCGGGGGAATTGGTGCAAATGCTTCAGGCTTTCCAACAGGGTGTCAAGTGTATGTCGTGGATTTTCGCTTAGAGAAGCGAACTTGCTAAACAAACAACTGTATGGACACTGCACGACATCTTGGAGTGTGATTTCTAACAACTCGGCTAGTTGCTGGTTAGCGTAACAAACGTTGTCTTCCTGACCAATCAGGAATATGCCATCTCTTATACTGGCAAATATGCTTTCGCTCGCACTCGGGTTCATGATACATTCCCTTGCATTAGCAACTATCTAGACCGAAAGGGCCTGATATGGAATTGACGAGTATCGGGAGGGAAATCTAGCAGAGAGTAAGGTGCAATGTTGCTAATTGCTCTCAGTGGCGGCAACGAACTGGCGTGAATGGGGATTTGAATGGCTTTGGAGTGAATCAGGGTGCAATAGCACGATCTTCCCCCGTCTGCAATTTACAGAATAGTCCATTCTAGTAGTAAAGTCAATTATAACTAAATATTATTC
>JAADYV010000443.1 GCA_010092855.1 Chloroflexota bacterium
CGCCTGCGGCAAGTTCGCTTTCGTGCTGGTCGGCGTAGGCGCGGTACAGTCCGGTGATGTGTTCGGCATACGCTTCGAGATGATATTTAGCCGAGGGTCGCCGGTGTTTGCCCGCGCGTCGAGTCAGCGGTGGGGCTTCATGTGCGCCAATTTCCCCCAGGCGCAAGCCCCTTGTTTTGGTATAAGCCGCGAAGTTGGGATGCAGCGCCAGCCCCACCGGGCCGGGAAACAATTCGCCGGGATCATTGAGACACTGCCATTCATAGCCAGGGGAAGATTGGCCCTCGCTCTCGTCATCTACCACCGATTCGAGGGGCACCGCCTGTTTGGCAATCCAGGGCACGATCTCAGGATCGAGCAGCCTGGCTTCCTCCGCCGCTTTCCACGCGCCGTAAATCGTGCCCATGCGCAGCCCGAAGCCATCATAGTGCCAGGGATAACGCGTGAGTTTTTCGTCCGTGTCGGGGTGATCGTGAATGATCACATAGCGTGTATCGCTCTCGCGGATCAGTTCCGGGATGTTCCCGCGCCCATTTTTCGGATCGCGCATAGTCGCGAAAATCTTGTCTTTGCGCACCCCCAGTTGGAGATGGTCCAGCATAGCCCGATCAATCTCCGTATGCACCGCGTCGACCAACGCCTGTTCCAGCACAAAATCCATGTTCCTCCTCGTGAAATGGCCGGAGGCCAGCGCTGCACGCGTGTTGTTCAGCAGTTCCAGGTTCGTTTCGCGTTCATGATCTTTCGGTTCTTTTTCGTGCCGGGGTTCGAAGTAATACGGAGCATAATCCGGCGGCTGGAAAATATGCACCGTACCAGTTTCTTTCTCGCGGCGGGCACAGCGTCCGGCGCGTTGCAGTAGGCTGTTGGCCGGAGCCAATTCGGTGAACATCACGTCGCACGTGATATCCAGGCCAACTTCGATCACCTGCGTGGCAACCAAAATCTGCGGCGGCCCCTCGTATTTTTCATGTGGGGGATCGAATATGGTACGGATTTTCGTCTCCAGATCATCGCGATCACGCTTGAAAAAGCGCGCATGCAGCAGGCGGATTTCGGTGTCATCGTCGCTAATTCTATGCAACTCATCGTACAGCGCATTGGCGCGCGGCACCGTATTGCAAATGCAAATTGTTCGCGTGCCGCGTTGGGCGTGTACCCGCTCCGCCGTGAGTTCAGTATCATGCCAGTGAAAAATGCGCTCGCGTCCGGGCTGCTGCGCCGGCGTATCCGCGAACAACTCCGCCAGATCATCGCCCGGCTTCGGGAAAACTTCCGCGTTAAGCAAGTCCCCCAACCGGTCCAGCATGGTCCGTGAAAAAGTCGCGGTCATCAGCACAAACGGTGTGATGCCACGTTCACCCTGCCGAGGGCTTTTGAGCATGTCAAGGATCGCCAGCGTGGTCGGCAGTGCGGTTTTTGTCCCGAAAAGATGAAATTCATCGAATACGAGGTAGCTGCTGAGTAAGGCACCGGCGTTCAGATTCGCAAACCGCAGCGGTAGACTGTGCGGCACGTTCAGGAAACTGCTCAACGTCTGATCGATGGTGGCAAAGGTCAGCGTCGCTTCGAACCGGGGATCATCGGGACGGTCGCCGGTTTGGATGGCGACTACTGGTTTCGGGCGTATACCCTGCTTTAGTCCATAACCATCAACCTTCCCGTGAAGTTTTTCGACAAACTGATTCGCCAGCACCCGCATGGGCACCGAATAAATACACTTGCGAGGAAACAGACCAGCATCCTGTTCAGCCAGGTGATACAAAAAGGGTTCCAACGCCGCCCGTGTTTTCCCGGAACCCGTAGGCGCTTGCAGAATGACGCTGCGGCCCGCTTTTAGCGCATCAAACACCAGGATTTGAAACTTACGTCGATTGTCATCCATTTTCAATTCCCCACATATCATCGAACCGGCTGTGATCGACAGTGTCTGTTTTGGCTTCGATCCTATATAGGCGCATCAGCGCGCGCGTTTCCCCGATCATTTCATTGCGCAGTTCAACGGGTTCCAGCACCTCACAATCGGCTCCCCACGAGCGTATCCAGGGTTTCAGATCGGTCGTATCGGCAACTTCAAGCGTCATAATCAAGTGACTACCATCGGCAGCGAGCAGTTGCGAATCATGCCACTGCGTTTCGCGCACTCGCCGTGCCACACGCGGGGAAAAGCGCAATTGGACCTGTTGCACCTCTGTGCCATGAAAAATCGACCAGGCACTTTGCAGAATTTCTAGGCCAGGAAAATCGGCGGGGATACGATACTCATCGCGAGTGAGTTGTGCATCGGTGATTCGCTCGATCTTGAACGTGCGCAGGTCGTTTACGACATCGCTCCAGCCCATGACGTAGGTTGTAAATCCAATGGGCGAGGGTTCCAGCAAATAGGGGGCAAAACTCGTTTCGAACGGATTACCGTGCAACGGGTGATAGGTGATCATAACTTTGCGCCGGTACACATAGCTTTGAAGTATCGTGCGAAAAACCCGGCTGTATTCGGGTGCATCGGGCTTGCGGCTTAGTGCCAGCGACGCTTCGTAAATGTTATCACTGATACCCGCGTCTTCAACCAAAACTTGAGCTAGTTTTTGTAACGCAGTTTCAGCTATTTCGCTGCGATAGCTGTGCTGCTTGACCAGTAGCCGTACTGCAAGGTACAGCGTAAGTGCCTGCTCCGCCGACAAATCGAGGGGACGGATTGCGTGGTTATCAGCAGGCAGGGCAAACCAGGAGTGTCCATCCTTATAGACAACCCCCTTAACAAAGAGTTCGTGTAGATAGTTGTAAACAGTGCGTCGGTTCAATCTCAGCATGTCCGCCACATCGCTCTCACTTAACCCGTCGGGGTGGCGGCGTAGAGTCACGTGGATGCGCTGCAATCGTTGCTCTTTTTCGTCATTCGAAATCCGCATTATTGGGTATGCTCCTTTTGAAAACATTCTCTAATTTAATTTCAGTATATTGGCCAGTTGGAACAAAAGATTCCAAATCGCGCCGCCTTAATTGAATAGCGCTCTTGCAACAACCCAACCCCAATTAATTCCGCGTGTTTGTCAATTATATCAATCTCTATAAGGACCTTATTATCCCATGAACTTATCATCGTATTTTATTGATTTTGCTCAACGAGGCAAAGCCAAATGCATTGCCTGCAACGAAAAAAGAGCGACTCTCCAGTGAGTCGCTCTGTATCACTTACGCGCCAACCGGCACCGCCGCGAGATCGTCTTCGCCGCGATCAGTGGGCCAGTAGATACCTTCAACCAGGTGATCAACCGCGCGGTGCAGTGATGCGCGCGCGGTCTGTCGACGCTTTTCGACAAGCTGCTCGATGTGGTGGAGTGCCCAGGCCTGCGAACGCCCCAGGCGCGGACCGATGCGGTAGGCGCTCAGTCCCAGGTCATAGAGCCGGGCCAGTTCGGCGAGATCGGCGGCGGAAGTCGTCTGTTTGGGCGCGGCGGCGCGCGTCTCACCGGTGAGCGCTTCGTAGAAGGTCGTTTGCAGGATGGTCTTGAGCTGCGTGTACCGGCGGCAGGTCCAGCCGTGCGCTTCGCGCATTTCCTTGGCGCTGTAGCCTTCCATCGTGCCGGTCATCAGCCGCTGCATGTCGGCCTGATCTTCCGCGCTGAGTGTGCTCATGCCTTTGGCGATAGCGCGCTGCAAATCGACGCGGGTTTCTGCCAGACGCAGCTCGCGCGTTTCGCGTCTGGTGTGGCGGGTGCCTGTGGGCAAGCTCACCAGATCCAGGGGATCGAGGTCGCCATCGTGCAGGTCGTCGCCGCCGATGTCGCCCGCCTGAACGAACCGGCGATTGATGACGCGCTCTTTCTTGTCGTAGAGCGAGTGCGCGTAGATGGTTTTCGCGTACTGCGTGAACTGCTTGCGGGGCATCCGGTTGAAGTACGCTGCGTCTTTGCGGTAGCGTGTCCAGAGGGTGAGGCGAGTACGCTGTAAGGCTTCGTCGCGGGTGGCGTGGTCCAGGCCACTGAAGGATGTGCTGGCCCAGTTGACCAGGTAGCGTTCCATCTCGGCGAGACGGGTTTCGAACTGCTGCATGAGGTGCTGAACGGTGATAGACTTGCTGTGAGACATGGGAAGTTAGCCCTTTCCGTGTCTAAGAGCCGCTCCGGTACTCGAATACCTGGGCGGCTCGTCCGTTAAATACCGGCTCGGCGTTTTCGCCGCACGCGCCGGTACTCTCACGGCACAACGCAGAGGAGGGGCCACGTCAAGGCCACCTGCGGCATATCTCACACCAGTTGTCTGATCAGGCTCTTTCGCTACTCACTCAGGAGATTTCTTTCAAGGCGCAGCAGGTGAGGAGGTAGTTCGCTGGTCCATTTTGCCTGTCAAAATGAGCACCAGCGTACTGCCGCCGTGACTTGATGGGGAGGTGCCCGCGTTGTTTACTCGCCGCGCGACCGGGCGCGTTGCGGGGTGTCACAGCGTCACAACCGTCACAGGCCAGTTTTCGCCACTTGAATACGAAAATTCGAGGGGTAGGATTTTTTAGAAATTCCACTGGTTGTGCTTGTTTCAGCCCGTGACACCTGTGACAGTGTGACGCTGCGCAAACAAAGAGCCTGTGTCACAGGTGTCACAGCGTCACAGGCTCTCACTCACTTACTTTTCACGCCGATTTTGCGCGTTATCCGTCATCGTCACAGGCGTCACAACCGTCACAGCCCAAAATCTCGGACTTGAGCCGCCAGAATCGTGTGGTGTTGCCCTTGACTCGCCGCTGTACGGTCAGGCTGCTGGTGCCGGGCAGCAGCACACCGTCCTCCTTGAGCTGCGCGCCAATCGCCGCCGTTGAAAAGCGCAGCGGCTGCACCTTGCTGATTTCCTTGTGCGTGATTTCCGGCAGCAGGTAGACATATTCTTCGTCGCGATAACCCACCTTCGTCGTACCAGGAGCCGGATCGCGTGGGTTACGCATATCGTCGTCCAGCACCGCCTGCCCACCGGCGATCAGTTGACCGAGCAGATCCAGAAACACTTCACTGGCCCGTTCCTGCCGCACGGTCTGGGCGGTTTCCAGGATCACATCCTGCCAGCCGGGCAGCACGTCATCAGCGTCCAACTCCGTCAGGAACTCGCGCAGCAGCCGGTAGACGGTCACCAACACCGCCCAGTTCTGGATCACACGCCCGGTGTTCGCCATCGTGATGCCGGATGCCTTCAACTTGTCGCGGTAGCCGTTGACGCTCAGGGCGAAGCCGTGCGACAGCCGGTTGACCAGATCGCCTTCCTCGACCTGCAGGGCAATCCAGGTCGCAAACCGCGCGGTGAAACCGGGCAAGTACTGCCGCAAAACGTTTGCCTGGTCGAGCATCTGCCCATCGGGATCACGCTTTTCCCAGGGCGGCACGTCGAGCACCAACATCCGTGACAGCACCGAGGCTTCACCTTCCAGCATCGTTTCGCCGGTGCTGAGAATCAGGCCGCGACAGGGCCGCTCCTGGCGCAGTTTGGCCTCGCGCGTCAACCTGCCTCGCCCCATGCCGCGCGAGTAACTTTGCAGAAAACGGGTGAAGGTGCGCTCGTCGGCATAGATGTTTTTGTAGTCATCGACCCAGTAGAGCGCATCGGCCAGCGGATACCCCATCGCCTCGACCGTGTTGATGGTATCGCCCCACTGGGCAGGTGGTGTATCACGCGAGAACGTGCCATAGAAATTGCTCAGTAGCGCCGCCAATTCGGATTTGCCGCTGCCATACGTTCCGGCCAGGTGGATCGCCGGTCGCGGCGCGGCGGATGGGAAGAAACGCTGCACCAGCGGCAGTAGCGCAAACGCAATACACGCCGGCGCGAGTTCTTTGGGGAATACCGGAATCATGGCTTCAAACGCGGCCAAGCTGTCCTGCCAGTCAGCGTCTTGCAGGCTGTAGTCGCGCAAACGCGCATCAAGCTCGATCTCCGGCGGATCGTCCAGCACACCATCGGCATTGACGCAGATGCCCGGCGCAACATACGTCCAGCGCTCGTTGATCTGCGTCCAGCCCATCATGCGGTAACACGTCCGGTGCGGGTATTCGCCTGACAAACCC
>JAADYV010000076.1 GCA_010092855.1 Chloroflexota bacterium
CACCTGCCCCCAACCAAGCGGATGGTCCAGCATTATCGTGCAAGCGGGTGAAACCCTGTCGGCGATTGCGCTGCGCTATGGCACAGATACCACCCTCCTGGCACAGAACAACTGCCTGCCGAATGCCGATGCCATTACCGCCGGGCAGGTGCTGTATGTTCCTGCTGCGCCAGCCCAGGCCGGTCCCGCCGAACCTTCGACAGTGACGACGCAGTGCGCCAATCCCTGGTTCTTCTTTTTCTACAGTGGCTTTTCCGACCCGCGCGACGACTGCCCCAACCCGGTGCAGGCGCAGTATACCGCCTGGGGCCAGGACTTCGAAGGCGGGCGCGCTTACGTCTACGCGCCGCCGGTGTCCCTGGGCCAGCCGTACCAGGTCTTCGCCATCTTCAACGACGGCACCTGGACCACCTATTCGCCCACTTCCCAACAGGGCGAGTGGCGCGAAGGTGATCCGGTGAGTGATCCCGGCTATGTGCCGCCTGCCGGACGCTTCCAGCCAGAACGACGCCTCGGCCTGGCATGGCGCACCAACCCGGACATGCAAACCAAGCTCGGCTGGGCAGTGGGGCCAGAAAACCAGTTCCTGGGACGGCAGCAAACGTACCTGGGCGCGGAAAACTGGGGCTGGGCCCCGGTGCAGTATTTCTACATCGATCACGGTAAAGCAGGGCTGGTGCTGCGCCTGATCGCCAACAGCGACACCGGCCAGCTTACGTGGGAGGTAGTGGGCAGTTACGGCTAGCGTGTGGGTGTGCAAGAGCGCGCACGATCACAAAACCGCCCCATGCCAACCCGATCAGCAGCAGCAGCGGTGCGCCGATGCTCCACGTTGGCGGCAAGCCGGTATCCTTCAAATGGAACAACACCAGCGGCTCCGTTTCGCCACGCGCCACCATCTGCGCCGCGCCCACCAGCGGGGACTGCGCGGGATCGGTGTGCAGCGTGCGGTAGGCGTCGTCGTCGCTGTTTACCGAGTCCGTGTTGAATACGGCCCCGTAGTGCTGGTTGACATCCGTCAGCACGCCGAGCGCATTCACGCCAATGCCCAGCGCGACCAATACCCCCGCCGCAAATCGCCACGCGCGCCGGTCCGGTAACATGCCCAATGGCAGGCAGCTCAGCGGCAGCAGCGGCACCAGCAAACGCGGTCCCCAGCACCAGCCGCCGTGCCACGCCCACCATGCGCCATAAAAGCCCAGCGCCGTGATCCACGCCAGCGCCAGGAACAATCCCAACGCCGGGTACGCGCGCCGGAATCGCGGCCACAGCACCACGCTCAGCACCAGCGGCGGCGCATACAGGAATACACTTTTGCCAGGGCTGGCCAGCAGCCCCAGCACGCCTTCCCAGGGCAGTGTTGAGAAGCGCTCGCCCGCGTAGCCGAATTCGAACAGCGAGCCAAAGCGCAGGTCATTGTGCCACAGCAGCCCGGCCACAAATGGCGTCATCCCGGCCCCGAACGTCACCAGCCGCCCCACCCGCGCGCGCCAACCACGCGGACTCGTGCGCACGATCAGCACCGCCAGCGGCAATGCGTAAATGGCCAGCGCCGCCCGCACCAGCATCCCCGCGCCGAACACGATGCCTGCCAACAAAACTCTTTCAGCAACGAATTGCATATGAAAAGCGCCTTCAGGTGTTTCGTTTTGGTTTACCCCTCCCCTATAATCCCGCGAATCGTAGGTTCGACCCCGGTCAAACGGAGAGGGGACTACACCACCTCCCGATTTCCCCCTCTCCGCGTGCGGGGAGGGGGTCAGGGGGAGGGGTAAAAAACGCACACCCGGCATTCTCTCGCTGCCTCTACCTGCAACTCGTCCGGCGGTCACAATCAACCCCACCGCCCCGGTCAGCGCCAGGGCCAGCGTCGCTTCGGGGAACAACGCCCGCGCATAGGACCACAGCAGCGCACCGAATCCCGCCGCCAGCGCCACCAGCAGCGCCCGCCGGTCACCGTACAACTGCCGCGCGAGGGCGTACAACGCCGTCACCGCGCCCGCTGCCGACAGCGCCGGGACCAGCAGGTAGGCCGTCGTCGCCAGCCGGTAACGGTGCGCATAGTTAACACGGCCCAGCCAATCCCCTGTAACATAAAACGGGATACCCAGCAGTGGGAGTCCCGGATCGTACTTGCCATAATACACCCCGCCCTGCCCCGGTACGATCTGCGGCAGCTCCGGGTTAGGATCAAGCGCCAACGTACCGTCTTCGGCCAGGGCGCGCGTCGTCTCGAACATGACCACGCCATCGCTGGTATACAGGCCGCGCCCCAACGAAAGCACGTATAGGCACGCGAACAACAGAAATACCACCCCGGCGCGCGGACGTGGAACCATCGGTCACTTCATCCGGAAATATTCGCCGTTGGCCAGCACGTACACCACGCGGAAGAACTCACCGGACGGCTCTAGCACCAGCAGGCGCGGCGACCCGGCCACCGTGAGAAAATCGTTGGCATCGCGCTGCGCAGGATCAGCGCCCAGGCGAAACGAGGCGGGCCAGTCGAACGCCTCCGAGCGCACCGTGCGGAACCAACCCTGCGCCGTGTACAGCGTGGCGGATTCGCCCACCTCCGGCGACGTAATCGTAAACTCGCCAGGCCACGCGCCGCGCATCCACAGCACGTACACGTCCTGCCGGGCGCTTTCGATCACGATCAGGTCGGCGGCGACATGCTCATAGCGCGTCACCGTCCCGGCATCCGCGAACAACTCGATGACGGTGCGATAGGCTTCGAAGGCCGGGCGGCGCTCCTCTCCTGGTTCGCTCTCGATTCGCAGCAGGCCCCAGGGTTGATTTTCGTCCACCGTATCCACCAGCGGCACGGCCATCCGCTCCACGTCCAACGCCAGGGATATCGCCGCCACCTGGACCAAAAAGTCCGCTTGCTGGTCGAGCGTGATCCCAAACAGCGGGCTGCGCATCCGGCGTTCGGGGTCGCGGGTGGGGTTCGCGCCGGTTTCCAGCCAAACCTGTACCCCGGTGATCTCGCGGCTGGCCAGCGCTCCCTGGTACGCGCCCAGGATGTCCCACAACGCCTGGGTATCGTTGTAAACCCGCACGTCCACCACCTCGAACGGCAGCGCGATTCCCGCATTGTCCGCCCCTGGCTCCGCGCCCAGTTCCACCAGCAGCCGCTCGAAAAACGGCGGACGCCCGGCGGCCACATCCACCCACCAGTCCGCAGCCGCGACGTGGATCACGGCGTCAGGATCAACCGCGTGCGCGGCTTCGTAGGCGACGGCCAGCAACTGCGCATAGTCGGCCACGTCCCCGTGGAAGTGTACGCGCCCCTCGCCCAACCGCACGTTAGGCGCATCGTAGATCGTCCAGTGGTGCACACCCAGCGGCGCGTAGGTCGTCACCAATTCGGTGATAAACGCCGCCCAGAAATTGCGCGGATCGCTGGCGGAGCGCCCCAACCCATCCGGCACGGCTGCCGCGCTGCCTGACGCTGATGCCCAGGCTGGTGTGCCCACAACCAAGCCCGTGATCTCGTGGCCCGCGTTCTGCACCCAGTCCGGATTGATGGCCAGCACAAACTCGTCCGGACCGTCAGGTTGAAACGCCGCCCACTCGAACGTCACCCGCTGCCACCCCACGCCCAGCACCGCTGTTTCCTCTGCCTTATCCCGCCCACCGACGATGCCAAACCGCGATGGTTCCACCTGCTGCGCAGGCTGCGCCGCGACGGAACCTGCCGCGCTGCTCCCCAATATGGCCAGCACCACACCCACCACCACCGAACACGCAACCATTCGTTTCATTATCTTGTCAGACAGCCCTTTTCCGGTAGATGTATCCAAACCCTGTTCCCAGACAACACTGAGCGGACCTACTTGCAGGTCCGCCCCCAATATCGCACTGTGGATTGTTCTGCCCGCAGCCCGTGCAGACCGTTAATCCATCTGTCCCGCCGGACGCAAGTCCTGAACGTTAAGCTGGAGCTTGGTGATGCCGTTCCACACATTGATCTCCAGGTGATAGGCTACGTCAATATACAGCGGCATCCGTTCGGCCCATTCGCCTTGCTTGAAACCGATGGCGTCGATGTTGTGAATGCCGTTGGAGAGCTTGAGGCGCAGGTGTTTGCCCTCGTTGCCGACCCGCTTATAGTCCAACACACGCATCCGGCGGGTTGCCAGCACGGGCGCGGAATTCCTGGCCCCGGTTGGTTCCAGTCGGTTCAGTCGCTGCGCCAGGTCCATTGTTAAGTAATCAAACGGCACCTCGGCGTCAATGTCAATGGAGGGCTGGAGTTCCTGCCCGCTGAGCGCTTCTTCCGCCAACAGCATTAACTGGTCGCGCAGCAGAGGCAAGTTCTCGTTGCGGATGGTGAAACCCGCCGCCTGCGCGTGACCACCGTGCCGCACCAGCAGGTCCGCGCACCGGTCTAGCGCCTGGGTGATGTCGAATTCCGGTACGCTGCGGCACGATCCGCGCGATTCGTCCTCGCCCATCTCGATCACGACGGCGGGCCGGTAAAACTCTTCGCACAACCGCCCGGCCACCAACCCCACGATCCCGGACAGGAACTCTGGCCCGGCGTCAAAAATGAGCGGCAGGTCGCCGTCGGCACCCTTCAGCGCCCGCGCGCGCGCAATCTCGACCGCTTCCATCGTCAGGTTTTGGCGCTCGATGTTAATGCGCTGCAAATCCTGGGCCAACTCGCTGGCGCGCGTGATATCGCGGGTGGCCAGCAGCCGGTAAGCGGTCATGGCGCTACCCAACCGCCCTGCCGCGTTGATGCGCGGTCCCAGCATAAAGCCGATGCTGGTGGTGCTGATCTTTCCCGGCTCGACACGCGCGACCTGGGCCAGCTCGTATATCCCCGGACGTTGGGCGCGGTTGAGCACGTCCAATCCTCGGCGCACCAGTTCGCGGTTCTCCGGGCGATCCAGCGGCGCGAGATCGGCCACCGTACCCAATGCGACCAGGTCCAGCAGGTCTTCCAGCTTTAAGTTCGGCTGGCGGCGGCTCTGGTTCTGTTCCGCGCGCAACAACGCATCGGCCAGCTTGAACGCCACACCGACCCCGGCCAGCATATCCTCCGGGTAGCCGTTGGTGCGCCCTTCTTCCAGGCGCAGCTTGGCGTCAATCTTAGGATCAATCACAGCCAGTGCATTCGGTAATTCATCACCAACCGAGTGATGATCGGTGATAATCATGTCCACGCCCAGTTTTTTGCCTTCTTCGATTTCCTCCACCGCGCGGATACCGCAGTCCACCGTGATCACCAGGCGCACGCCGTCATCCGCCAGCGTTTGCAGCGCTTCAACGTTAACGCCGTAGCCCTCGTCGGCGCGATCGGGGATGTAGGGCAACACGCGCGCCCCAAATGCTTCCAGCGCCTGGGTCAGCAACGCGGTGCTGGTCACGCCATCCGCGTCAAAATCGCCATACACCGCGATCAATTCCTGTTTTTTGATGGCATGGCGGATGCGCCCGACCGCCTGGTTCATGCCGTGCATGGTGAAGGGGTTAAACAGCACATCGTCGCCCCCTTCAAGAAACAACCGGGCTTTGTCACGCGTATCCTGGCCCCGGTTGAACAAGACCTGCGCTATCACCGGGTGGAAGTCGTGCAGTTCGGCCAGCACGTGGTCCGGGGCCACAGGCAGAATATTCCATTTTTTTACAGCAGCAAGACTGACCACAGTCAACCCCTAAAAATGATATCTATAATTATCGGATGTTAACACGCGCGAATTACCTTCGGCAAATCGGGGTAACTGTGCAGATGCACAGATTGTGCACAGGTGCCCGGCGCGAATCAAACAACCGGGGCAAACGTCACCCCGGTTGTGATGCTAGTCGATATAGCGCTGCTTTCAGCAGATGGAGCCTACCTGCAAATGGGTTCCGTTAGCAAATGGGAACTCGCTTGCAGACCCGTGCCAGCAGTTTGTTCAGCTTGCGTTCCAATACCTGGTACGAAAAGTGGTCCAGCCCGACCTGGTAGTTATGCTCGACCATCGCGTTCACGCGGGCCGGGTCATGGATCAGGCTGCGCACGTCTTCGACCGTCTCTGGTGTCACCACGCCGTTGATCTCGATGGCACGCACGCCCGCCGGTTTGATATCAGACCGGTAGGCGGGATAGGCGTTGGTGACCAGCGGGCGCTTGAAATACAGCGTTTCAATCAGCGCATTGCCAAAGCCCTCATACGCGCTCAGATACGTCACCAGATCGCACTGCGGGTATACGTCCCACAGCGCGTACATTCGCTTGCCGTCGACTTGTTCTATTGTGCGGTGCGCGTCGATCCGGTCGCCGATGAAGTGGAAGTCGATCCCCGACCGCACGGCCATGTTGACCAGCCATTCCTGGTACGGGCCGGGTTCGTCGGAGCCTTCGCCCGTGATCACGAAATGGTACTTGCGGTTGTTACCCAGCATTTGCACGAGCTCAATCGCGCGTTCAATCGACTTGCGCGCGATCAGGCGCGTAGGTTGCAACAGCACCACGTCGTCCGGCCCCAGGCCAAGTTCGGCGCGGAAGCTGTTGCTGTGGGCATCCGGCAGCGGGGGCGGATTCTCGAAATCGAAGACGTTGGGGATATACACGGCATTGATCGCACGCCGGATTTGCAACTCGCGCTGCATCACGGTGCTGATCACGACGTGGTGGATCGAGGGTAGATCGGGCGGAAAGGCCAGCCGTAAAATGGACGGAATCCGGTTGACCAGGAAGCGCTCGCGTTCCCAATAGAAGTCGTGGTGGTGGGCAATGGTGGGAATCTGCGTTTCGAGGATAACCTCGTACAACGCCACGCCCAGGATCACGTTCATGGGAATGGTCAGGGCGTTTTGCACCACCAGCACGTCGATCTGAAACTGGTGAATAAACGCGCGCAAGGCCTGGATCAGATGTGCTGCCTTGCGCTGAATTTCCGTATTCAACTGGGGGATGATGTTTGTCCCGCCGAAGGCCAGCCGGTGGACTTCCTCCGCGACGGGATGTTTGAAGTGCATCTCCGGCACCAGCAGCCCTGGCGGCCCCTCCTCGTCCAATTCTCCTGCGCAGTAGAACACCTCGTGTCCCATGCGTTCCAACACTTTGACCCACTTCTCGGTTTCCAGGCTGACGCCGTCAACCCCTGCCAGTCGTGTGGATACAAATCCAATGCGCATACGTTGCCAATTTGCCCCCGGTTGAAATTCTTGCGGTCCGGACGAAGAGCGCCGTAGCACTCACAGTTAAATGCGGCATTATACGGTACAAGCGTAAAAAAGCAATAGCTTTTGCGTAAAGATTTTGCAAGGATTGTGCTCTCGTAGGGTTCCCGTATGCAATCCGCCATCAAGTCAGCAAAAAACGGAACCAAACGCCCCACCAGGTCATGTCCTGCAAAGCGCTTCAAGATTACGAGAGGCGGCTATATGCCACTCCCCACGCAGGTAGGCAAACTGGAGTAAAATGAAGACAATCCAGTTCCTTGTGAAAGATATGCCGATCATGCAGAACCTGCTACGCAAACTGCTTCTGCTACCCTCGTTAGGCGAGGAAGAACGCCAGAACGCTAACCTGATCTCGGCGTTGCTGCTGGTGATGGCTGTTGGCACAGCACTCACCAATCTGTTTGATTTTCGCCCGGCGACCCTGCCCATTGCGCTGGTCCTGTTTGGGTTGGTCGTGCTGGCCCGAACTCAATACTTTCGGGTGAGCATCAACTTGATGTTGGTTTTCTTTTCGGCATCGATCCTGACATTTTTTCGAGCGCAGAAATCATTAATCACGCCACGACCACGACGGTGTTTGCCTGGACGGTGGCACCCGTTTTGTTGGCCAGTATTGTCTGCAATTTGCGCGATACAGCGGTGATCGCCGGTCTTAATATGGCGCTGATGCTGGTTGTGGCCCCCCTGGTGATTTCAGACCTAACTGTGACGACTGCATTCGGAGCTGTGGGCGTTCCGCTCTTTACCTATCTGCTGATCTTGATCGGGGTCCGGCACCGTACACGGTTGGAACGCATACGCCAGGATGAACTCCGCCAACACCGCGATCACCTGGAGGAGATGGTTCAGGAACGCACCACCGATTTGACCACAGCAAACCAACGCCTTAACCAGTTGGCACGGGCCAAAGACGAATTCGTTTCCAACGTTTCGCACGAACTGCGCACCCCGATCACCAACATCAAGCTGCATCACAGTCTGCTGCAGCAACGCCCCGATGACCATGCAAGATATCTGTCTATCCTGGAGCACGAAACCGAACGGCTAGAAAACCTGATCGAAAGCCTGCTGCTGCTGTCGCGTTTTGACCAGCAGCGGGTGACGGTCACATTTGCACCG
>JAADYV010000077.1 GCA_010092855.1 Chloroflexota bacterium
ATACAAAAAAGGGCAGACTTGCGCCTGCCCCGTCAAACCCTAATAAGCGGTCGTTTCGTAGGTGATGCCAGGGAAGGCCACCGCATCCGGTGCCAGGGCTGCCGCCGCGTCCTCGTCACCGTAGAGTTCCGCCAGGAAGAACGCAGTCACGAAGTGATCGATCAGGTCGTGGGCGCGATCCATGTCCCACACCGGGTCCGAGCACGCCCAGAATGCACCATACGGGATCATCCAGGGCGCATCATCACAGCCGTAGAAGAAGAGCATGTGTCCCCCGCCAGCAAAGCGAACAAGCGTCTTGGGCGCAGTGATGGCGCTATACGGTTGGAAGAAACTCGGTTCAGGTACGACCATTGTATCGGCTGTGCCACCAAGCATCAGCACTGGCACCGCGATATCGACCATGCCTGACGTCCCAAAGAACTGAGCAGCGGGGGCAAGCGGCACAACCACATCAACGCGCGGATCACCCAGGGATGGCCAGGGGCTATCTGGCACCGCGTCCCAACCGGCGAGAGTCGCCATGTCTCCTGTGTATCCCAGCAGCAGCCCACAAAAACCCAACGGATCATATTCAGGATGATCCGCGCATAGTGCGCCGAAGCTGTCCCAGTCCAGGCGTGCACCGCCGGCTGCGAGGGCGGTGTACCCGCCTAGTGAGTGCCCAGCCACGCCGATGTTCTCCGTGTCGATCAGGCCAGCCCAATCACCGTCTGCCGTTAGCTGCTCCGCGTAGTCGATCTGACGCGATACATCAGCCGGACGCGAGATCATGCTAGGATAAGTGGGCTGCTCTGCTACCGCCATGTTGTCCTGGTAGGCAACGGAGATCGCCACAAACCCATACGACGCCAGATGCTCGCACAGGTACGGTGAATTCAGTCGTTGGCCGTACCACCCGTGGGCAAAGATCACCAGTGGGTACGGCCCGTGATCCAGGTCAGGAGCCGCACCCAGCAACGCGTGTCCAAATACCCCGTCTGGGAAATAGGGCAAAAGATACTCGACTGTGTCTTCCGCCGCATCTGGATTCAGCGCCGGATACCAGATATGAGCATTGAGTAGGCGCTCGTTGTCATCAACAATGGTGTGTAGCGCAAAACCAACCGGGTACGGTCCCCGGATGCCATACGGTGGCGCATCGGGACGGATGCCGCTGCGTTCTGGTCCGTCGTCCTGTGCCCCAACTGTTACCGGCAGCGCCGCGAGTACCAGCACTGCAATCACTGTAATGAGAAAGAACCGCTTAACCATCGAATACCCTCCAAAAACTAAACCTCGCCGGTCTTGTGGTGGATCGCACTGGTAACACCATAAGGGCCAGCGTCGCCATGAAGATCGAGCGGTCACCCGCTTACGGCTGGGAGGGTTGCCTGGTGCACTATGCAACGCGCAATGTACGGAATTGCGTAAAGGGACGTGCCACCTCCTGAAAAACACAAAACCGGACCCTGACCTGCTTCTCCTGCAGGCCGTGTCCGGCAGTTACTGTGAAGTGTAGATTGTCCCGCCGCTGTCGCGAAGACAACGATGTCAAGCGTTTATTTTACACTAAACGGAGGATACGTCAACAATATACCTAAGCTATATATCAGCCTCACCCGGTTATCTGCGGAGGAACAATCCCAGGGCTGGGGCAATCTGCGCGGCGCTGACTTTGGTACCGGTGCAGTAAGCTGGCCCTCACACATAGTTGAAAAATCGGCTATACTACTAATGTGAATTTTGTGAAATCTGTAAATGGAATGGAAACATGCCGGGGGGTGGGAGAGACAAAAGTGGTTCGGCAACCTGTACCCAAGAACATCCAGGACGAGCTGTTGTTCCGCAGCGGGAAGCGCTGTTGTATCTGCTTCGGCCTGAACAACGATCTGAGCGTCAAGACGTATGGCCAGATCGCGCATCTGAACAAAAACACCACCTACAACGACCTGGACAACCTGGCCTACCTGTGCCCGGATCATTACGGCATCCACGAAACGGGCGACCTGTCTGCACCGCGCCTGACCATCGGCCAGGTCAAGCACTATCGCGCTGCCCTCTACGCTGCGATGGAGCAGCAACGCCGCCGCGCCACCTGGCCAGAGGGGATGTCGGTCCCGCTGTTGGACTGTGTTAACGTCAACGGGGATGGCGTGCGGCTGACTGACCGCATCCCGACACTGTCATTGGTAGCGCGCGTGCAACCCAGCGGCGACGAACGCTGGCTGCACATCGAAACCTTCATGCGTCCCGCGCTCAGCTTGGGTTTTCGGGTGCGCGCCTGGAAGCAGCAAGACGCCGTTGACCTGCTGGCGACGCTGCGGGTCGGGAAACGCGGCACCAGTCTGCACGGCCCGCGCGCGGACGGCCAGACCGGGGACGTCGTGTACGTCTGGCACGAGGGGGACGAACACCGGCTGAGCATCGCGACGGGCGTCGCCCAGACAGCCCTGGCTATTCACGCCCGGTTGACGCCGGAAGCTGCCAACGCCCTGGCCGATTATCTGCAGCAAACCGGCTTTGCCCCCGTCCCGCAAAACGACGCAGAACCAGCCTGATACACTTCCCACTGATGTTTTTCATCCTGCATCATCGAACTGGCCCGGCTCTCACAGCGGGCCGGAATATGTTCCCCGCGCCTGCCGTCGATCTTTTACGGAGTTTTTGCAGCCTGCGCCCCCAATTACATCTATAATGATGACAGGAATATCCCAAAATCCGTCTCAAACATAATCCAGGAGGATTCGCATGAAACGGGGCCTTGTTCTTATCATTGTTCTGGTGCTGGCCTTGGCGCTGGTGCCCACCACATCCGCTGATCCCAACAACTATTTTTCCTTCCAGGATGTCAGCGTTAACTGCGCAAGCGAAACCATCGATTTTACAATTGACTACCGGGTCGAGGCCGGGGCCAGCGCGCGCCTGACCTTTACGCTCGACAGCGCCAGCCAGGGCACCTTCACCGATGTCGTAGAAGACCAGGTCGTGGAGACTGTGGTTGATACCCTGACGTTCTTCGGCGTGCCGGTCGTGCCGGATGGCACCGTGACCGCTACCGTCGAAGTCTTCAACCCGGACTTGTCCCTGGCCAGCGTCAGCACCCTGACGGCCACCTGCCCGGAAGGGACCACCAACGTGCTGTACGGTGATGGCACACCCGGCGGCCTGCCCCCGGACCCAGCTGCGCGCGCGACGGCCACCTGCGCCGTGACGGTGCCGCTCTACTACGCCCCGGACCTTAACGCCGAAATCCCCGGCCTGCAACTTGAGGCGGGCCAGACCTGGTTCGTGGTCGGCACCACGCTCGACACCGATGGCAACCTGTGGTACGAAGTCTACGTGGGTGGCCCTAACAACGCCTACGCCCCCGGCTACGCGCTGTACGTCAGCGAACAGGTGCCGGTCGACTGGGAATACCAATAAACAACGCTGGATTGAATACCCATATCAGGCGCGATCCACTGCTGGGTTGCGCCTGTTTTTGTTCTGCTCAAGAATCACTACAATAGAAACATCTGCCCGCCATCATCTGCACCACAAGAGGGAAACTATCATGCAACTCAAACATAGTGTGGCTGTCATCGTTGTCCTGGCAGCGCTGCTA
The DNA here is from genome assembly GCA_010092855.1 of Chloroflexota bacterium. Taxonomy (GTDB): domain Bacteria; phylum Chloroflexota; class Anaerolineae; order Aggregatilineales; family Aggregatilineaceae; genus TC-15. Next base: position 3,587 of record JAADYV010000077.1, read on the forward strand.
GTGCTGGTACCCGGCGCGTCCGCCGCCCCCGACAACTTCTTTGTCTTTGCCAACCCGTCAGCAGTGAATTGTGCTCTGGGCTATGTGGAGGTGGACTGGACCTACAGCTTCTTGGCCAATAGCCTGGTACGTGAAACGGTCACCTTCGCCTTTCCGCCAGCGCCGTCCATCACCAACGCCTACGAGAACATCATACCGGCGGACGAACGCCTTTCGGAGCGCCGTCCCGTGCCGGTGCCCATGATTGGCTATATCGAGTACACCATCGAAGTGTATAACCCGGACGGTTCGCTGGCCAGTCGCAGCACGATTTTCGCCGAGTGTCCATCTGGCGTTGTCACTATTACCACCATTGACAATATCCCCGGCATTCTGCCACCCGACCCCAGCCAGCGCGTGCAGGCCGATGTGCTGGTCACCACGCCCGTCTACGCCCTGCCCGACCCTGGCACCGCGCTGGATGACACCCTGCTGGCCGGTCAGCAGTGGTTCGTGGTAGCCGAAGTGACCGGCACCGATGGGGAACTGTGGTACGAGGTCTTTGTGGGCGGCACCAACAACGCCTACGTTCCGACCTATACGCTGTCGCTGCCCGGCCCCATTCCGCAGTAAAAAAGCTGCTTCGCTGGCAAGTGGCTCTTTCACAGGCGTGGCCCCATCGGGATGCGCCTGTTCGTTTTCCGGTCGCTGGCTGGGCGCGCATAGGACTGGGACGCTTGAAAAGCCTACGCTGCGGGTGTAAGATCGGGGTTGTCGTATATGAATTGTGAAATTGCGCAAAAGGCTTAGCATGGTTCCCTGGCAACGCACGTTATACATTTTGGTCTTTGTCCAACTGGTTTCCGCGATTGGCTTTTCGGGCATCTTCCCCTTCCTGCCGTTGTATATCGAGGACCTGGGCACCACGTCCGGACTGAGCGTTGAATTCATGTCCGGGCTGGTGTTTTCGGCCCAGGCCTTCACCATGATGCTGACCGCGCCGATCTGGGGTGCGCTGGCCGACCGGCACGGGCGCAAGCTGATGGTGGCGCGCGCGACGCTGGGGGGCTCGGTGATCATCCTGTTGATGGCGTTTGTGCAGTCGGCGGAACAGTTGGTGCTGCTGCGCGCAATCCAGGGCATGATCACGGGCGTGTTTGCCGCGCTGACGGCATTGGCCGCCGCGAGTGTGCCGCGCGACCGCATGGGCTACGCGCTGGGCACGCTGCAAGTCGGGCTGTGGGGCGGCGTCTCCATCGGCCCGTTGATCGGCGGGGTGGTGGCGGATGCGTTTGGCTACAGCGCCGCGTTTTACGTGACAGCCGCCATGCTGTTTATCGCGGGTTTGCTGACGCTGTGGGGCGTGCACGAAGATTTCGAGCCGGTCCAGCGCGAGCGCGCCCAGTCGTTGGGCATGGTGGCCGCGTGGCGGCATGTGCTCTCGATGCCGGGCGTGCCGCTGACCTACACCTGCCGCTTTCTGAGCCGTCTGGGGCGCACAATGGTGTTCCCCTTCGCGCCGCTGTTCGTCAAGGAACTGCTCTCCGGGGGCGGGAATGTGGCCACCATCACCGGCCTGCTAACCGGGGCCTCAGCACTGGCAGGGACTTTCGGCGCGATCTACCTGGGGCGCATGGGCGACCGGGTTGGGCACCGCCGCATCCTGGTCATGACGGCGCTGGCGGCGGCGCTGCTGTATGTGCCGCAGAGCCTGGTGGTCGCGGTGTGGCAGTTGTTTGCGCTGCAACTGCTGGCCGGGGGCGCGGGTGGCGGCATCATGCCCACCATCAGCGCGCTGCTGGCCGGTTACACCGATCCCGGCGAGGAAGGCGCAGTCTTCGGCCTGGAAAGCTCGATCATGGCCGCCGCGCGGACGGTTGCGCCGCTGTTCGGGGCCGCGCTGGTGTCGTGGTTCGGCCTGCGCAGCGTCTTCGTGGCTACTGGATTCATGTTCCTGGTGTTGGCGGTCCTGGCCCAAACCCGGCTGCCGGCGCGCGCCCAACCAGCCCAAGCAGTTCCCACCCAGGACCCCGTTGCGGCGAAATAACCCGGCAACGCTGCCGGATTGAACATGGCAAATCACCCGCTCCAATGGTACCTTAAAGGGGAATAGCATCTCAGCCAGCAGCGGCGTATTACGATACGCACTTACCAACCCATCTGCAATATCACCATTGGAGGACAGACCATCGTGAGCACCCCCGTCCAGGTTGCCGGACTGATCCAGCACCATCACCACCTCGCCGCCGTATTATTCGAGCCTGAATCCCGCCGCGCGTTCCCCGTGTGGTTAATGTGGTACCTGTGGTGGTCTATCGAAGACGCCCGCAACCGCTGGAACTGGCACTTCCCCTCCGCGCTGGAATTCACGGCCAGCGCCGTCACTGCTGCCGGGGGGGAAGTGGTTGACGCGCAGATCACGAGCGTGCAGGGCGATGTTATCACAGCGGTAGTCCGTGTGCGCAACAATGGCACCACTGAAGATGGCCCCATTGAAGATGGCCCCATTGAAGAACTGAATTCGTTTCCATCCCATGCTGTGACACTGGCGGCAGTGATGAATCGCCCGATCCTGGTGGCAGACGACGCACTGGATATGCTGGGCATTCCTGTGCCGGAGGACGCGGTGATTGGCACTGAAATTGGCTGGCTGCTGGACGAAAACACGCTGCGCCACATCGTGGACGAATTTATTGTTAAGCGGCCCTTTGGCGTGGACGAGGTCGAGGAAGGGTTGTACATCAGCGGTGTGCGGCTGCGTCCCGCGCTGGACAAGCTGCGCGAGATGGACCTCACGCACGTCCTGGCGCTGTACCGGACCGAAGGCATCGCCTGGCCGGACGATTTCACCGTGCTGCACAACCCGCTCGACGACGGCGCAAACTTCGGCGGAGAAATTCTCCAGCGCGGCGTAGACTTCGTGAGCGAACACCGTGCCGCCGGGAACAACGTGCTGGTCGTGTGCTGGGAAGGCGTCAGCCGCTCCTCGACCTTTGTGCTGGCCTACCTGGTGCGCGAG
>JAADYV010000078.1 GCA_010092855.1 Chloroflexota bacterium
CGGCTCACAACCGAACTCGATGCCGGCCAGGTGCTGACCTGGGCCTTCGAAGGCATGGCGGGCGATATCGTGCTGGCTGCCGCGACAGGGATCGCGCCGGTCGGCCTGGAAATCCACACGCCGGACGGTGACATCCTGGCGCTGGTGCCGCTGGCGGATGGTCTCACCCAGGTCGAGCTGGACTTGATCACGCTGCCTACGTCCGGCACCTATATCCTGGTGGTGCGCGGCACGCCAGGCGACGTGGTGGTGGAACTGCAGCGGCTGGCGGCCATGACAGGTGCGCCGGCCCAATCTGTGGTGATGGCCCAGGCTGGGCGGGGATCATGAAGCGTGGTATATACCGACGACGCGGGAGGTTTGCGATGGGCAAGATGGTAGTACGCTGGCAGCGGTGGGCGCTGGTGATGGTGACAATCCTGCTGGCCGGGTTGCTGCTGGTCGCCTGCGGCGGTGGTGATGATGATGGTGACGACAGCGGCGATGACACGGCCAACGGGGAAAGCAGTGCAGGCGAAAGCGAGGTTGATGATCGCCCGGCCACGGTGGCTATCTCCGGTGCGCAGGTTTGGGAACCGACCTGGACCGCGACACCGCCGGTTACCCGGTCGCCGGTGCCGCCCACGCGCACGCCGCGTCCGCGCCTGACCCGCACTCTCACGCCGACCGCTGTCCCCCTGGACACGCCGACGCCGACCCCCGTGCCGTTCCTGACCCAGCCGCTGGAGCAGCCCATTCAGGTCAGCGCCGGTGAACTCAGCGCGGTGCTGGCCGAAGACTCCCGTATTAGCACCGCAGTGGGCAACACCCTGGTTGCGCCGCCCGGCATCAGCTTTGTCGATAACCTGCTGCTGCTCGATTTTCTGGCGCTGACCGTGCCTGGCGATCCCGCCAGCGCGCGTTCGGTGCGCATCGAGTTGGACCTGGTGGTGGCGCGGGGACGGGTGGACATTGCCACGCAGCGCAGTTTTTTCACCGATGACGGCAGCGCGTATGCCGATCCGCTCGTGGATGACGTGGCGGCGGCGGTACTTGCCGAATTGGAGCGCCTGTTGGTCAGCCAACTGCCAGATTACGCGCCGGAATACGTTGGGATTGAAACAGTCGCCTTTTTGCCGTCGGGGGAATTGGTGATCGTGCCGTTACTGCTGCCCCCGCTGCTGTCGGTGACCAGCGCCGACGTGGACGCCATCCTGGCCGCAGACCCGGCGGTGAGCGGCGCGGTGGGTGAGACCCTGGCCGAACTGCCAACGGCCCGGTTCGGAGAGAACGAACTGATCCTCGACCTCCAGGTGTTGGAAACGCCCGGCGATGTTGAGTCTGCGCGCCCGGTGGTCATCGAGTTCGATATGGGTGTGTCGCCAGGGCAAGGGCAAGCGCAGATCGGTGAGCGGCGCAGCGTCTATGCTGGCACCGACGGCACCGGCTACGACTCCCCGCTGAAGGATGAGCTTGTGCTCGTGGTCCGCGAGGAGGTGCGGTCGCTGGTGGCTGAGCAGTTGCCGGAAAATGTCCGTCTGATCGGGCTGCGTTTCCTGTCTGTGGGCGAGGTGTTGTTCGAGACCGAAGTGACGCTGCCCGGCCCGTCCATTGTTTTTACACCGGTGCCGTCCCTCACGCCCATGCCTGACCCGTCAGCACCCGAAGCGTCCGGGCCTGAAACAGCCGGGAATGAGGATAACCAACCCGACCAACCTGACGACCAACCCGCCCCTGGGCCCGGCATCACTTCCACGCCAGAGGAGCCGGTCAGCGCCGAGGACGACGGCTAACGCGACGGCTAACGACCCGCAAGTCGGGTAGCGCACGTTTTCCGGGTGGAGAAGATGCGCTACGCTACCGCCTGTGGCTCAAAGCACACAGGCTACATTGGAAAAGAAGTCCACTAAAAGGGACTCAAATGCTACCGTCTATCAGGCCATTTTGTGCTCAGCGAAAAGCCGCTTTCAAGCAAAAATGTCAATACTACCTGGACACATCGTTTTCGAACACCGGTTTCGCTTCGTGGGCACAGTAGCCGAGTCGCTTCAGCAGACTTCCGTTTTACGTAGCTGCGCGGCTTTCAGTAGCGAAGCGACTTGAGCCCCGCAGCGTATGAAGCACAATGTTTTCCTTTCAGAGCACGCGAATCGGGCCGCAAGAGATGGGTAACGCAGTAGGACACAAGAATTTTCGGATGATGATGCTAACGAGGTGGGAGAGTAGGTGATGGTTAAGAGCTATTTGTGGCGGCGCTGGGCGCTGATCGTGGTGACGCTGTTGCTGGCCGGGCTGCTGCTGGTGGCATGCGGCGGCGATGATGGTGATGGTGATAGCAGCAACGGCGATGGCGCGGGCGACACGCAGCGTGATGAGGGGGCAACCAGTGACGACAGCGAAGCGGTACCCGGTGGCCAGCCCTCGATCTGGGAGCAGGTGACTGCCATCCCCAACCAGACGGCCACGCTCGATGCGCTGGTGGGTGAGGCGCTGACGGCCACCGCTAGTGCAGCACCAGCCCTGCCGGACGACGCCGACCTGACGGCCACTGCCGCGAGATGGACTGCCACGCCCGATTATGCCGCTTTGGGGCAGGCGCAGCTTGATGCGGCGCAGACCGCCACCGCGACCCAGCGCGCGCTGGAAGCCGGCGCCGTCGAGAGTGCAGACCTGGCTGCGACATCCGATGCCTTTGCAGCGGACTTTATCGCCGCCTACAACGCCGAGCTGACGCTTACCGCGACGCAGCAGATCGCGACGCCAGACGCGCAGCAGGTGGTGCGCCAGACGGTTAAGGCGGAGTACGACACCGCGTTGACCGCCACCGCGACCCGGTGGACGGCGACCCCCACGCGCCCCACCGCAACGCAGGCCCCCACCGGCACGCGCGATCCCAGCCTGCCCACCGCCGTGCCGCCCTGGACGCCAACCATTACTTTCACGCCTTCCCGAACCTATACGCCTTCCCCGGAAACGCCCACGCTGACGCCGACCGCGACGTTCACCGAGACGGCCACGCCCACCTTCACTTACACGCCGTCACTGACCTATACGCCCTCGCCAACCCAACCCGGCCCGTCGGTTGACGTGGACAGCAGCGAAATGAACGCTGCATTGGCCAACGATCCCAGCATTGCCGCCCAGGTGGGCAATACACTGGCGGTGCTGCCTACGGTCCGGTTTGATCAGAACTTGATGATTGTGGAGTTCTCAATTCTGGCCACGCCGTCGGTGGCCAGTTCCGCGCGCCCGGTCGTCATCGAACTGGACGTGGGGTTGGACCAGGGGCGGCTGGTGGTCACCGAGCGGCGCAGCGTGTTCGTCGACGACATCGGCGGTATTTACCAGACCGAGATCAAAGACTACATTTCTGCGATGGCGGCAACCCGGTTAAGCGAGTTGGTGCTGTCCAATCTGCCGGAATATGTTGGCATCCTGGACCTCATTTTCCTCCCGCCGGACCAGATCGTGGTGCAGTCGGTGGTGCTGACACCGCCCGCCCAGACGCCGACGCCGGTTCCGCCTGAGGTGGTTTCGCCGACGCCCGTCACGCCGACAGCTACGCCGATCACGCCGGAAGCATCGGGCAACACGGGCGACGATACTACGCCAGACGTCAGTCCTGAACCAGATAACGAGGCGCAGGGTTAACCCGCGCCAGGTTTGGCCCATCGAACGAAAGCACACCGGGGCGATCCGACAACGGGGATCGTCCCGGTTTTTGGGCCCATAGCACTATGCCCCTACCACCCGCTGCTTGCTGCGCGCTAACCGCTGAGACATTGGGCGTTTGGCAAAACGCCTTTGCTACGGCAGCATGTCGGGCCGTGTCCCCACGAGCGAGGGGGTGGTGGCGGCGGGATCGGCGACGTCTGCCTCTGCATCGGCGGGTGTGCCGGGGAAGGGATCGTTGTAAAGATACCACTCCGGCGGCGCGCTGATGAGCACCGGCATCGAACCGGGATTGTCACCGGGGCGCGGCAGCACGCCAAACGACGCGCCGTTTTCCAGCAGGTCCTCGATGATGGACGGCAGCGCCTGCGGCAGCACCGGGGACACGTCGTGCATCAGGATGATCGCGCCGTCGCCATATTCGTACACGCTGTAGTAGCGGAACGGCTCGAACCAGCTTAACACCACGTTGCCCACCACGTAGTTCCAGGGCCGGGTCGGGGGATCGCCGGGACCGGGATTCCACGGGGCGGAATCGCCGCTGCTGACGTGCCAGTTGTAGGTAATGGCGACCACACCCTCCGGCACGGGGAACGGTCGCGCCGAGCCGCCGGGCTGCCGGATCAGGTATACCGGCTGCTGCGCATAGACGGCGGCCAGTTCGGGGCCCAATGCACGCGCGATCTCGTCTTCCGTGCGCTGCCACGATGCGCGCAGTTGGGACTCGCTGACGCCGGACCCCGCTGTCAGGCCGTCCTGCTGCCACAGGTGGTTGCCGATGGCGTGCCCGTCCTCGACCATACGCCGGACCAGGCCCTCGTTATCCGCGATGCGGTGCCCGTGCAGGAAGAACGTGCCCGGCACGTCGTACTCGGCCAGGATATCGAGCACCAGCGGCGTGACCGAACTCGACGGCCCGTCGTCAAACGTCAGGTAGACGGTGTAGGGGCCGTCCGGCGGCGCGACGTGTACACCGGGGTTGGGGCCATCGCCGCCCTGCGCCCAGGCCGGGGTGAGCGTGATCGCCAGCAGCACAACCAGCGCCAGCGCGCGCGCCAGGGGTGCCAATGCACGGGGAATGATCCAACGCATGAGTCCGCTTTTCTCCACAGTGGCAAGAATACCATTCCTATTCTGCCACAGGCCGCCCCCGCTGCCCACCTGCGCTTACCCCGTGAGACACATGCGGTACCAACAGCGTCCCTCAGCGCGGCTCAAAGCGCAGCACACGGACGTTCCATTGCTCGTCATACACATCCAGTTCGTCAAACGTTATCACGATGGGGAAGTGATACATGGCGTCGAATGCCAGTGGGTTAAACATCGGCATCGGCATGTCGGCCACGATGCGCGCCTTGTCGAACAACCCATGCACGAGATAGTCATCCGCGCGGAAATTGTCCAGCCAGCACGGTCCGCCCAGGCCCCCTGGCTGGCACACGGCCCGTAGTTCGCGCAGCGATCCGTCGCGCACGATCAGCGTCAACTCCATCCCGGTCCAGGCTCCGCTCTCGCGCAGCACCAGATCGTAGTCGTTTATGCCCAGCGCGTCCCATTCTGCCTCTGCCGCGTCGATCCACGTGGGCAAATCATCATCAAACGGCGGCTGGACCGGTGGCAGCGTAGGGAGCAGAGTGGGCGACGGTACGCGCGTGGGAATGGCCGTTGGTGGCAGCGTGGCCTGGCGGGTGGGCATGGGCGTGCGCGGCGTGAGAGCAATGGCAGTCTGGGTCGCCGGAACATTCCGGGCGAGTGCTGTCGCGGTTGCCATTTCAGATTCCAGGATGGGCGTGGGTGCGCCGGGGTCGCCGGATGGGGCACCACCACCGCCTGCCGAGAAGTAATCGACGGTGATCGTGTAGAAGTCGTCCATCACCTCCGGGTCGTCGTACTCGATGAAGGACGGGAACGAATAGCCGGGGTAAAAGCGCAGCGTAGTCCAGCGCCCCTCGCCGAAGCGGGCAGCATTGTCTGCGGTTTCGAATAGCGCAGGCACAATGTAGTCGCGTGGGCGCACATGACCCACACTGCACGTGGTGCCGCTGGCCGGGCCGGGTTCGCACGTCGCGCGCAGTTCGACCACCTGGCCATCCCGGACCCGCACCTGAACCTGCGCGATGTTCCACGCGCTGCGGTGCGTCACCTGAATGAGATACGACTCCACGTTCTGGGAATCCCAGGTGGTTCGGGCGTCGTTTATGTGTGCCAGCAGGTCATCCGAGCGCAGTGGGCTGGTTTGTGTGACGGCAAGGTCGGTGCCGTTTTGATTGTTGGGTTGGGCAATCGCTGGAGCGCTGAAAAAAACCAGCAACAGCGTGCTGCTGAGCAGCATGAGAACAACTGCGACGACGAAACGGGACATGGGACGGTGGGTCATGATGGTTGTCTCCTGTTTCTGGTGGGCTTGCGGTGTGGTGCGATACAGCTACGACGTCATTCGTGCACGAGAGGTTCCATTTGTCAGGTGTGGTCCGTAAGCTGGAAACAATTGTACTCTGTCGTTCACCCTAATGCTAAGATCGACATGACGGTCCAGTATATTGTGGGAACACTGCACCGTGCTGCGCCGTCTATAGCACACCACTGTTATTCACTCAGAAGGAGCAAACATCATGTTTCGTCGCTGCCTGTTCTGTCTGTTGTTGATCGCGCTGCTGGTTTCTCCGTTTTCCGTCCAGGCCCAGGACCCGCCCCTGCTCGACGCGCAGTACGAGTCGGCGGATGGGCGGCTGCGCTTCGCTTATCCCGGCGCGTGGGTGGTGGATGATCACAGCTTCGCCCGCCTGAACATGATCGTGGTGGGCAGCAGCGAGGCCGCGCTGAACGCCCTGGCCGCTGAACGTTCCCTACCCGACGGCGAAAGCGTGGTCGGGATCATGCTGCCGCAGCCCGGTGTCGCGCCGGAGGATGTGTTTTCCGGCTGGTGGTCGGTGGGGCAGCTCACCGGGGGCGCGCCCCTGTTTCCCGAACCGCCCACCCGCTCTGAACCACAGCCGACCGTGATCAACGACTATCCTGCCCGGCGCATGGACTTCCCGCCCGACGAACTCGACAGCGCCTGGTTCAGCATCGACTACGGGTGGGCAAAGCTGTTTGTGGTGACCTATGGCGCGTTTGACAATCACGGCGACACCCTCGCGGCCCTGCTGGATACGCTCGGCTTCCAGCCTATCCCGGATGTGCTAACGTTTATCACCCCCCTGGCCGACCTGTGGCTGGACTATCCCGGCGACTGGCTGGCGTATGAAACCACCGACACCAACGACGTGGTTCTCACCAGTCCGGAAGGGCTGGAGCTACGGGTGCCCGGTTTGTATCGCCAGTTTCCCTATCCCAGCGACGATGCGGCAGGGCTGGCTACCGAAACGCTGAGCGTGATGGCACACAACAGTTATGGCGATACCGCGTACATGATCGCGCAGGTGGCCGACATCGCCGCGCCGGTCGACGTGCAGCATGGGGACAACACCGGCGTGCGCATCGACTACACCGAATCCAACAGCGAAGGGTTTGCACTGGCGTTGGAGTTCGACGGCTATCTGCTGCCGGTGATGGTGCAGGCTGAGCCGGGGACGCTGGCCGACCAGGAAGCGGACCTGGCGCTAGTACTGGAAGCGCTGCGCTATGCTGCGCCGGAAGACGTCAGCCTGGAAGTGTGGGAAGGTTGGCAGATGTGGCAGCGGCACGCCATCCGCCACTACACTCTGATGGTCGAACACCGGGACGCAAACTTTCGCGCCGAAACCCATACGCTGACGGTGGCCAATGGCCGCGTGATCGCCTACGCAGTAGACTGCACGCTGCCGTCCGACAGCGCGTGTGATCCCGCCGACTTTGATCCCGACGCCTACACGGTGCCCGGCCTGTACGCGACGGCTATGCGGCTGGCGCGCGAACGATCCAGCGGCGATTGGCGTTTCACGCTGCGCACCGACTCGAATGACGGCCACCCGTTACGCATCAGCGTCTTCAATACGGAGTTGGCCGATTCCGGCGAGTCGTGGGAAGTGGTCACGTTTGACACTCTGGGCGACTAACCCGGCTACTCCCCGCGCAGATCGCGCAGAATCTCGGCGGCGCGTTCGGCGTTGATCTGTCCCGCGTCGATCATACGCTGCACGATGGGCATCACCTCGTCATCGCGCGCACCGACCGCCACCGCGATCTGTTTGGCGTGCAGGCTCATGTGCCCGCGCTGGATGCCCTCGGTGGCCAGCGCACGGATCGCGGCCAGGTTCTGCGCCAGCCCAACCGCCGTCATGACCTGGGCCAGTTCGCTGGCGGATTGGGTGCCCAGAATCTTGAGCGCCACCTGCGCGGCAGGATGCACGCGCGTCGCGCCGCCCACCGTCCCGACTGCAACCGGTAGCTCGATCCGGCCCTGGAGATCACCCTGATCGTCCTGCCACCATTCGGTCAGCGACGTGTAGCGCCCGGAACGCGCCGCCCAGGCATGGGCCCCCGCTTCGAGCGCGCGCCAGTCGTTGCCGGTGGCGATACACACCGCGTCCATGCCATTCATGACGCCCTTGTTGTGGGTGGCCGCGCGGTAGGAGTCGATGGCCGCGAATGCCGCCGCTTCCACGATGCTGGCCGCGACCTCTGCGCCGTGCATCTCGCTCGTGCCCAGCACCTCCGCCGGGACGGTGCACGACGCGGTGGCTTTGCGCCGGTCGGCCAGGTTGCTCAGAATGCGCAGATTGACGCGCCCGCCGGTCAGGTCTTCGACCAGCGGCGACAACCGTTCGCAGGCGGTGTTGATCGCGTTCGCGCCCATCGCGTCCCGCACGTCGAACAGCAGGTGAATGACCAGCATCGGGCCGACGGGCGTTTCCGGGAAGGGACGCAGCTCCAGTTCGCGCGCGCCGCCGCCCAAGCGCAGCAGCACCGGGTCGGACTCGTTGGCTTCGGCCAGCAACTCGCCGCGCGCCTCCCATACCCGGCCCGCCGCCGCATACACGTTATCCACGTCCAGTACCTGGATTTGCCCGATCATGATCGGATCGTCGGCAGTGGTGATGAAGCCGCCGCCGCTGCGCACCAGCTTGGCCGCAAAACTGACTCCGGCCACGATGCTCGGCTCCTCGACCACCATCGGGATCAGGTAGTCCTGCCCGTTGATCAGGAAGTTGGTGGCGATGCCCACCGGCAGCGCGTGGATGCCGATCACGTTTTCGATCATCAGGTCGGCTTGCGTGGGGCTGAGTCCCGACAGGCCCAGCAGCACGGCCTGGTCTTCGTGTTCCAGGCCCGCCCACTGCGCGACCAGGGCGGCGCGTTCGGCCAGCGTGCGCCGGTAAAAGCCCGGTATGCGGGAGGTGCGGCGTTGTTGGTTGTGGTCCGACATAGACGACATGGTGTTGCCTCGTTTCAGGGAAAAGGGTGATTGGCTATTGGTTGATAGTTGTTGGTTAGCTGCGGTTGGGAAATGTGTACATGCAAGGTCTTTTTCCAATCACCAACAACTACCCACCAACTACTATCTATAATCCTCGCGGACGGGGTAGAACACGTCACATACGCGGCAGGGCGTGATCGCGCGGCCCGAATGCGGCACATTCCCCGGAATCACGGCCACCAGCCCTGGCTCCAGCACGCGCGTTTCGCCGCCCACCGTCAACTCCAGCTTGCCCTCCAGCACCACCGAAAACTGCTCGTGTTCGTGAGCGTGTTCGGGCAGCACGGCATCCTGCTCGATGTCCCAAAAAGAAACGGTCACGTTCTCGCTGTGAATGAACTTCCCGTGAAAGCCGGGCACGACCTCGCGGCTGCCCATCTCGGCCAGGGTGATAAACGACATGGTGTACTCCTGTGTGTTACGCGCGTTAGCGATATTCCTCGCGGACAGGGTGAAACACATCGCAGAGGCGGCAGGCGGTGATGGCGCGGCCCGAATGTGGCACATTGCCCGGAATCATGACGACGATACCAGGTTCCATCACGTGCGGCTCCCCATCGACGGTCAGCTCGAACTGCCCCTCCAGTACCATCGTGAATTGCTCGTGGGGGTGGGCGTGTTCCGGTGACTCTGCGCCCGCCTCGATGTCAAAAAACGAGATCGTGATGTTGTCGCTGTGGATGAATTTGCCTACATAGCCGGGTACGGTTTCCCGGCTGGCGATGTCGGCCAGGTTGAGAAATGACATGGTGTGCTCCTGGTGTGTGCGGCGCGAGTATTCACGCCCTATGATACCGCACAACGCGCGCCGGGGTGTAGTCGGTCAGCGATGGTAAACACATTAAAGCATGGGAGCAGGTGATCGCGCAGCGCTCTACTCCACTGCGGACTGTCGCAAACGGAAACCCGTGTTTGCGCAGTCCTGCGTGTCGTGCCGCGCCCGCGCGGGTGCACATGACCGGCAGCGGTGCACAGCGGAGTTGGAGGACCGCGCAGACCGGCTTGTGGTCCTGCGCCGGTCCGGAACGGAGTGGAGCACCGCTGCACCCCGCACACAGTACCCCGACGCAAAAACCCGTTTGCGACAGTGCAGGGCGATTTTTGCGGGGACAAACAGTAGCGGCGTATTTGGCTACTCCGCGCCCATCGCGCGGGCGGCCTGCTCGAAGTCGCGCGCGGCTTGCAGCGTAAGCGGGTCGGCGAACAGGGCATCGGCCAGCGCCGGGCTGATCGTGAAATCGCGCAGACCGTGCTCAACCAGGAACAGCAGGTCCTCCACCTGGCGGATGCTGGCGACCAACAGCCGCAGCGCGTGAGGATGCTGGGTACACAGGTTGTGCATGGCCAGCACGTCCGCCCGTCCATCCTGCCCGGCTTCCGTCATGCGGCCCAGGTACGGCGCGGCGAAATTAGCCCCCAGCGCCAGCGCGGTGATGACCTGGTGCACGGCATACACCGCTGTCAGCGTGACCGGCACCTTCTTCTGAATCAACCGGCGCGCGCAGATCGCCCCCTCGCGCGTCAACGGCACCTTAACCACGATGTTGCCGTCAATAGCCGCAGCGAAAGCCGCGAGCTGCTGCCCCACACCGCACATCTCATCCGCGCTGCCGCCCCAGACCTGCATGTGAATCCGCTGTGCGCCGAGGTCGAAGCCGCGCCGGGCGAGTTCCTTCAGGCTGGAGACGGTGCAGGGTATATTCGCGCGTTGGAGCAGCAGGGGATTGGTGGTCAGACCCACGAACAGGCCGGTCGGCAGCCAGTGTTCCCAGGCAGCGGGGTCGGCGCTGTCGAGGTAAATGTCCAGCGCGGGGGTGCGTTTCGGTATGCCGTCCATCAAGACTCTCCCAGGCACACGAATGCGCCTGCTCGACAGAATCGGCAGGCGCGGTATAGTACACGGTGAAAGTATTGTAGTCGGGACGGCAGGGGCTGTCAAATGCAGCGAATTCGCCCCCACGACCACCACAAAGAGAAACGGGCCACTCGGTTGAGCGCCCGCTTCTCTTGCGCGTATCACTTTGAGGAGGAGGACAGGGCCTCTGGTCACGATGGTGCTACGATAACTGGTTCAGCATGCGTCATTGAAGACCCTGTCGATCTATAGGATAGCACGTTTGGCAAACTAAGTCAATAAGGATGATAAAAATTTACAAAACCTTTATTTTTATAGATATTCATTTAATTTATTATACTGCAAAGTCAGGCTGAAAGAGACAAAAAGGGACAAAATGGACTGGATCGAAGTATCGGTAGAAGTGGATGGCGAAGCAGCGGAAGCAGTGGCCGATGTGTTTCACCGCTACGGGCACCAGGGCGTGCTGATCGAGCAGGCCGGGTTCCGCATGGAGGTCTGGCCGGACGAAGCGCCCCCGGCCCAAACGCTGATCGTGCGCGCCTATTTTCCCGCCAATGACAATACCGAGGCCACCAAACAACAGCTCCGCGAAGCGCTGTGGCACATGAGCCGCTTGATTGCCATCCCGGAGCCGGAATTTCATGTTGTGCAGGACGACGACTGGGCCGAAGCGTGGAAACGGCACTACCAGCCACTGCGCCTGGGCCGCCGCCTGTACATTCGCCCGCAGTGGATCGAGGTGCATGATGTGCAGCCGGACGATATCGTGCTGGTGCTGGACCCTGGCATGGCGTTCGGCACGGGCACACATCCCACCACGCAGTTGTGCCTGCTGGCGCTGGAGGACATGCTGGCGGACTGGCCTGCCGTCGATGTGCTGGACCTGGGCTGCGGCTCCGGGATTCTGGGCATCGCGGCCATCAAGTTGGGCGCAAACACGGTGCTCGCGCTGGACACGGACGAACTGGCGATCAAGTCCACGCGGCAAAACATCGCCCACAACGCCGCCACCGAGCACATCACCGTGCAGCAGGGCAGCCTGGAACTGCTAACTCATTCGCCGCGCCACTTCGACCTGCTGCTGGTCAACATCCTGGCGCGCGTGATCATCCAGATGTGCGGTGAAGGGTTGGGCGACGTGGTGCGCGCGGGGGGCAAAGCCCTGTTCAGCGGCATCATCGACGACCAGGCGGACGATGTCGAGGCGGCGCTGCGCGCGACGGGCCTGGACCCTGTCCGCCGCCGCACGATGGGCGATTGGGTGGCGATTGAGGCTGCAAAAGCTGTCAGCTAGTCAGCATTTCAGCATCCTGTTTTCAGCCATCAGCGGATTGAAAGGGCAAAGTATGGCACTCGTATCACCACCATTGCCGAAAATAAACGTTATGATCTACGCTGTGCTGAATGATCCAATGCAAGCCTTCTGACCTGCTGACGGCTGATGGCTGATTGCTGACCGCTTCTTGAGGAGGAAACTATGCGCACCCGTTTGATCTGCTTGTTGATCGTTATGTTCACCATTGGGGCCAGCATCGCGGGGGCATCCGGCGGAGCTCAAGGCACCAGGACCACAATCCAGGACCCCGGCCCCACATCGCCGTTTGGCTTTCATCCCGCCAGCATCACGCACCCGGAGTATTCCGCTGGCATCTACGACGACGCGCAAACCATCGGCGTGGGCTGGACGCGCGAGCCGGTATATGCCTTCTGGTTCCTGGTGCAGCCCGACCTTGTGGTCGGCTCCGACTTGAACAGCCCGGTCTACGACTTCCAGTTGTATGACCGGATGTACGGCAGCGTGCCACCGGGGATCAGCATCCTGGGCAACATCGCGCCGCAGGGCCGCCC
>JAADYV010000444.1 GCA_010092855.1 Chloroflexota bacterium
GACATTCCCATCGGCGACGATTCGGACCTGTTGCGCAATCTGCGTGCGGCCCTGCTCGATCTGGGCGACCCGTACCAGCCGTTGCTTGTCGCCGTCCGCGAAGCGCACCAAGTCGCGCTTACGGCACGGGTGGCACGCGCGCCTGACTACCTGTGGGACGACGTGTATGCGCGGGTGCACCAGGCGTTGTTTGATACGTTTGGGTTCCACCGGCGCGAGCTGGGCCAGCCTGTGTTCGCTAGCGAGATCGTCGATACCATTCAACGGGTGCCGGGGGTGCGATATGTCGATTTGGAGCGCTTGTTCGCGATGTCGCCCGGAGACCCGACAATTCGCGTCGAGCCGGTGCCGACGCTTGTGGTACCGCCAGGTGGTGTGCTCAACACCCGTCTCGAGTCGGCATTGGCGCGGTGGGATGATGCGGTTGATCCTCCGGTCATTCTGCCCGCGCAGTTGTTTTACCTCAATGCGTCTTTGTCCGAAACCGTGAACATTCAGGAGGCTTAGGTGATGTCATTGGACCGCCTGTACAACCTGCTCCCGGTCATCTACCGGCAGCAAGACGCCAAACAGGGCTACCCGCTCAAGGCGCTGCTGCACGTGATCGCGGAACAGGTCAACGTAGTTGAAGACGACATAGACCAGCTCTACTCGGATTGGTTCGTGGAGACGGCGCAAAGCTGGGTGCTGCCCTACCTGGGCGCGCTGGTCGGGTACCGGCTGGTCAGCGATGTCGGTGAACTGGAGACAGAGCGCGATCTACAACGCCTGCGCCGGTTGGTCACGCGGCGCGACGTGGCGCGCACGATCACTTATCGCCGCCGCAAGGGAACGCTGGCGCTGCTCGAACTGCTGGCCAACGACGTGGCTGGGTGGCCTGCGCGCGCAGTGGAATTCTACCGGCTGTTGGCGTGGACACAGCATGTCAATCACCTGCGTCCGCGACGCGGCGGAACTGCCGACTTGCGGCGCGGGGATGCCCTGGCACACGTCGATGGCCCGTTCGATAGGGTGGCGCATACGGTGGACGTGCGGCACATCGACTCCACTTTTCCACCGGGGGGGCGCTACAACATCCCTAGCATTGGTTTGTTTGTGTGGCGCTTGCATCCCTATTCGGTGACGCGCACCGTCGCGCAGCAGATGGAAGGCTACCGGCCCAACTGCTTCCACTTCAGCGTGCTGGGCAACGATGCGCCCTTGTTCACCCTGCCCATCCGGGAGGAGCACCCGACCGATATCGCCAGCGAACTAAACGTACCCGTGCCGATCAGCCGCCGGGCATTGGCTGTGCACCGGAAGGCCTATTATGGCCCGCGCAAAAGCCTGATGTTGTGGCATGTGCTCCGCGATGGCAGCTTGCAACCGATCCCTCCCAAGCGCATCCTGGCTGCCGACCTCACCGACTGGGACTATATTGTGTGGATCGAACCAGAGATGGCGGAAAAAGACTATCCCGTGCTGGTCGATCCAGAGTTGGGACGCATTGTCTTCCACCCACGTGATAAACGGTCGCGTTCGGGGGTGTGGGTCAGTTATCACTATGGGTTTAGCGCGGACATGGGCGGCGGTGAATATGCGCGCCCGTTGTCGCAGGAAGCGGGATCTGCTATGTATCGCGTGGGCGAGCATGAGCAGTATACCGACCTGGGCGATGCGCTACGTCAGTGGCTGGCCGACCTGGAAGAGGATGATGCGCCCCAACACGCCGTCATTGAGATCACGACCAGCGGCCTGTACGAGCGGTCGTTGCCACAGATTCGCTTGCCTGCCAATCGGACTCTGCAAATCCGCGCCGCCAGCGGTGTGCGTCCGGTCATTCGCCTGGTTGACCGGCACCGGGGCCGCCTGGATGGACTGCAAGTATGGGGTGAACCGGGCAGCCGCCTGACGCTGGACGGTCTGTTGTTGGCCGAAGGCGGCATCTACTGTGAGGGCCAACTGGCGGAACTGGCGATCCGGCACTGCACGCTGGTTCCCGGCTGGACGCTAGACCCAAGCTGCGAGCCGCGCAGCCCCACCGAACCCAGCATTGAACTCTTCAACACTCAAACGCGCCTGGTCATCACATCCAGCATCGTTGGCTCAATCCAGGTGCACCAGGACGAAGTCAACACCGATCCGTGCCTGGTTCGCATCGTGGACAGCATCCTGGACTCGACCGGCCTGGCGCGCGAAGCACTGGGCGGCACGGAGGACGACAGCGCCCATGCGGTACTGGTCGCCGTGCGCTCGACGGTTATTGGCCTGATCCGCACCCACGCGATTGAACTGGCCGAAGACAGCATCTTCATGAGCCGCGTGTGGGTTGAACGTCGCCAGATCGGGTGTCTGCGTTTTTGTTACGTGGAACCGGAATCGCAAACGCCGCGCCGTTTCCACTGCCAGCCCGACCTGGTTGACGAAGAACTGCGTGAGGGCGAGGTCAGCGTGGAAGCGCGCGCGCATGGGGATGACGGGGCGGCGCGGGAGCATGAGGTCGGCGGAGGAGCGCGCACGCACGAGGTCGATGACGCTGAACGGGCGCGGATGCGGCTGCGGGTTCGCCCGCGCTTTAACAGCCTGCGCTATGGCACGCCGGACTATGCCCAGCTTGCGCTCTCGTGTGACCCGGCGATCACGCGCGGTGCAGAAGACAGGTCGGAAATGGGCGCATTCCACGACCTGTATCAACCCCAGCGCGCGGCAACTTTGCGCGCCCGACTGGATGAATACACGGCTGCCGGGATGGAAAGCCGTATCATTTTCGCTACATAGGAGGCCGCTATGACAGGCGATTTCTCACGCCGCACGTTTGACCCTGGAAAACATTTCAGCCGCGTGTTGTTGCAACAAGGGCGCGTGCTGCTGGACTCGGACTGGAACGAACAAACCAGCATCTTGCTGCACTTCTTGCGCACGCTGGCGCGAGACATCATCGGGCCGCACGGTGGGCCGGGGGACAGTTTTCAGATCGTCTCCCTCAGTGATGATGCTGGTGCCGCAACAATTGCCGACGATAATTTTGCAATCACCGCCGGGAACTATTATGTCGACGGCATCCTGTGCGTCAACGAACCGCCGGACGATAACACTGCCCGAGTGCCCTACCGAAACCAGCCGTTCTACACGGCGCGCGAAGGCGATAAGCTGCCCGACTATCCCTTCGTCATCTACCTGGACGTGTGGGAACGGCACGTGACCGCTATCGAGCAGCCTCACATCCGCGAAATTGCGCTGAATGGGCCAGACACAGCGATCCGTGCCCAGGTGGTGTGGGAAGTCAAAACCGTACACGTGACTGACAACGACCTGAGACACTGGGATTTAGCCAATTCCAATTCGTGGGACAGTTTTGTAGGCGCTAAAATCCGCAGCAGCGGCAAGCTGCGCGCCGAGGCTAAACAATCGGAAGAGCCTAAAGACGCCAACTGCCTCATCCCGGCGGAAGCACGCTATCGCGGCCCAGAAAACCAACTGTATCGCGTGGAAATCCACGATCCGGGGAAGCCGGGCAAAGCGACCTTCAAGTGGTCGCGCAACAACGC
Source organism: Chloroflexota bacterium (assembly GCA_010092855.1). Taxonomy (GTDB): domain Bacteria; phylum Chloroflexota; class Anaerolineae; order Aggregatilineales; family Aggregatilineaceae; genus TC-15. The sequence continues at coordinate 3,528 of JAADYV010000444.1, forward strand.
TGCGCACATCTACGGCATTCGGGGGCCCATCGTTCTCAACGGTGGAACACTTACTCTCGCCATCGACAACCTGGGGCGCGACGCGGAACATATGCTCGCCGAAGGCGACTGGGTCGAGGTTGTGAACCGTGACTACACCTTGCGTGGCGAGCCGCGTCCTTTGCTTAAGGTAAACCGTGTGTTTCATAACGAGCGGAGAATCACGTTGGAGGGTGCGCCTGACGCTTTGCCAGACAGCACATCTGGCGGCATGCCGATGGTGGTGCGGTGGGACCAGAAACGGGATACGACGAATACCGGCGTGGTGGAACTGCCAACAGGTGGCGCTCCTATCGAGTTGGAGCAGGGCGTATTTGTGCAGTTTCAGCCGAACGAGCGTTACAACACTGGCGACTACTGGCTGATCCCGGCGCGCACCCTGACGCGCGATGTCGAGTGGCCGTGGGGCGATGGTGTGGGGTTCCTGCCCCCACATGGTCCCCATCATTACTACGCCCCGCTCGCTCTCGCTAAGGGGGCCAATGATATCGAGCACTTGCGGCGCTCATTCAAGTTCTTGCACGAGTTGAGCTAGAGGGGCGTACCGTTTTCCGGAACAGGCATTATCCACAGCATCACCAGGCCCGGTACCGTCCACCTGCCATGCCAAACAAGGCTATCATGCGCGCGGTGGACGGTATGGTGTTGTTGCCGGTCAATAAACGCGCCAGGTTTTGTTCAGGTTGCCAGTTTGTAACCAATGCCGGGCACGGTCCGGATCAACTCTGGGTCGGCAGGTTCCAGTTCTACTTTTTCGCGCAGGCGGCGAATGTTGACCGTCACCACCTGCTCCGTTTCCGGTGAATTGTCGTAGCCCCACACGGCGTCGAGAATCTGGCCCCGGCTCAGCACCTGGTTCGGATTCTGCGCCAGATAGGTCAGCAGGCGCAGTTCAGTCGGTGTGAGCTGCAAATCGTGCTCCCCGCGCAGCACCCGCCCTCGTCCCCGGTCAATGACCAGGTCACCCGCGTACAGCAGGTCACTCTCCCCCAGCGCGTATTCACCATAGGCGCGCCGCAACTGGGCCCGCACCCGCGAAAGCAGTTCGCGCAAGCTAAATGGCTTGGTCATGTAGTCGTCGGCGCCCATTTCCAGGCCGATGATCTTGTCCGTCTCTTCCGCCCGCACCGTCAGCATAATAATCGGCTGGTGGACTCCCATTTGGCGCATCTGGCGGCAGAAATCGAACCCGGAGCCATCCGGCAGGCGCACGTCCAGCACGATCAGGTGCGGCATGTGGTCGCGGGCATAACTCACACCGTCGGTACCTTCCGCTTTCCAGATGGCGGTGTATCCTTCGCGTTCCAACCCGGTTTGCAGCCCGCCTGCTATGCCGGGATCATCTTCGATCAACAAAATGGTATAAAAGCCTGTCATGCTGGTTCCTCAGTTAGACGGGGCAGCCGGGCGGTGACGCAGGTGCGCCCGGCGGCGCTTTCGACCGCAATCGTGCCCCCGTGTTCTTCTACAATCGCTTTGGAAATGACCAGCCCCAGCCCATTGCCAGGATACGCTGCCGCATTGCTGGCACGGTAGAAACGGCTGAACAGCCGGGGCACATCGTTGGGTGGAATTCCGATGCCGGTATCCGCTACCCACAGCCGGACGCTGTCTGCTTCCGTGCACAACCCCAGCGTAACCGTTCCGTCCTCCGGTGTGAACTTGAGCGCGTTATCCAGCAGGTTTTCGAGTACGCTCACGAGCAACGCTTCGTCTGCCTGGATGTGAATGGCAGCGGATGGTACCTCAAGCGCCAGCACGATCCCTGCCTGCTCCGCGCGCGAAGCGTAACGCTCTTGCATATGCCGTACCACCGCTGCCAGGTCGATGGATTGATGATGCGCGGTATCGCTGCGCGCTTCGATCCGGGCCAGTGTCAGCAGCCCGCGTGTCAGCGTTTCCAGCCGGTTGAGTTCGGTTTGCGCGTGGGCCAGGTCGGACCGGTACTCTTCAGGGCTATCGCTGGCGGCGGCCAGTTCCAGGCTGGTGCGCAGGGCCGTGATTGGGGTGTTGATCTCATGAGCAGCATCAGCCACGAAACGCTTGAGCGTGGTCACTGTGTTGCCGACGCGCTCGGCCATTGTGTTGAAGGTGCGCGCCAGCAAGCCCAACTCATCGCGGCGACTCACGTCGGCCCGCACCGTGAGATCGCCGTCGGCCATGCGCGCGGTCGTTTCGGCCAGCGCCAACACCGGCTGGCTGATGCGGCGGCTGGTGAACCAGCCCACGATACCGGCCAACAGCACTCCGATGGCACCGGCCACCACCGCTTTTTCGGCAATGTCATTGACGAGTTCGTTGCCGAAGGCTGGCCCCTCAGACAGTTCCAGGTAACCCACCAGTTCATTCGTGTCGCGGTCGTACAGCGGCACCGTCACCACCAGGTCGGTGTGGCTGTCAAAGTCGGCATCCCCGGTTAGCAGGTGAGAAAACGCGCCGCGCCGTGACCATAGTGGATACTGCCGCCAGGTAATTTGACTGGTGTTCAAATTTGACTCTAGCGTGTCCCGGCCCCGAATGCTGAGATACGGCGTAAAACCGGTGTCTGGACTATCCGGTGGCAGGATATCTGAGTCGACCGGTACGCCAGAGATAATCACAGCGTCCCCGACGATGCCGCCTGCATCTGTTGTGTCGGGGGCAGGCGCGCCTTGCCCTCTGTTCGGGGTGTTCTCTGAACCGCCGGGAGCAGTGTCGCTCTCTTGCGTTTGTGGGGCATTGTCCTCATTTGCATCCGGTTTCCGAAATGTTATCGTGATTACCCGCTCTTCCCGTATGGCTCCCGAATCTGCGAGTACCTGGCTATCCGCATCCAGCAGCCGCACGCGCGACAGGGCCACAAATGCATACAGGTTTGTGCTCGCTTGCAGCATTTCCACCGGCGCGTCATCTGCCAGCAATTGCTCGGCGCTGGGAATGACCTCGTTTGCGCTGGCCCGCATGTAGTCCCGCTCGCGCTGGTCGTAGTAGCTGCGCAGCGTGAAGACCAGCACACTGCCGAGGGCAACGGCGGCCAGCAGCGCGATCCCGGCATAGCTAAGCAATAAGCGCCAGCGGATCGAATGCCGGTCGGGTAGCGCGTATTGACGTTTGATGGCGGCGATCATTGCATGTACTCCACGATTTCAGGTTTTTCTCATTTTACACCAACGAAGCTCATCTCGGCCTCACTGGACGATGATCTGGCTCGTGACCGTTTCTGCTTTGTAAAATGTCCAGGGGCCACCCTCCAGGCATGTGATTTGCGCAAAGTTTTCGTCCAGCGGGTACACATACCACGTATACGTGCCTTCCATTGGCAGATTGGTGGCGATATCGACGGTGTCGTTCATGCGCAGTTCAACCAACTGCTCATACGTGGTGCCGTCTGGCCGGTAGATACGGAGCAGGTACTTGGGAGCCTGCGGGCCGCGCCAGTTGAAGGTCAGCGATCCGGTGGTGGGTACGGTGGTCGTGCCGTTGAAGGGCGTCAGCGCTTCCCAGGCAACGCACTCGTATTCTGGCACGGTCGGCTGCGTATCCCCCGGCACGCGCAACACCTGGCCGATCACGATCAGATTTTTGTCGGTGATGCAGTTGCCTTCTGCCAGTTCATCGACCCAGGTGCCGTAGCGGTCGGCAATACTGGATAGCGAATCGTCCATCTGCACGGTATATGTGAGCTGCCAGTCGTCGCGCGGTTCGCAGCCCGGTGTAGAGGTTGGGGTAGGCGATTCTGCGCCACGTAATCCCGGAATCGAGACTTCAATGTTGACAGTAGGCGTCGGTGTCTGGCTGGGCACGGTGGACGCGGTGGGTGTGGGCGTCGGCGGCTCGAAGGTGGGCGGCGGCTTGAGCGTTTGTGACGGCGTCAGCGACGGCAGCGGTGTGTAGGGCGGGATCGTCTCGGTGGCGGCGAGCGTTTGCGTGAGCGTGGGCGTGCTATCCGCACCCTGCGCCTGCGAGATGTCGTCGTCACCGGGCGTGTTGCTCGTGTATGAAAACAGCGCACCGATCACCATTGAGCCGATCAGCACAGATAATGACAGGGTTAACTTGATGGCTGCTCTAAACATGCTTGTTCCTCCGGTTGGGTTTCAGATGTTTCGGTTGGGGGGGCGGTGATACGCCGGACGACCCGGCCTTCCACCAGGTCGTAAACCGTATCGACAAACTCCACGATGAGCGGGTCATGGCTGACTATGACAAACGTGGTGTCTTCGGCGGCAGCAATGCCGCGAAACAGCGCCAGAATCCGGCGGGTGGTTGCCGTGTCCAGGCCGCTGGATGGCTCGTCCGCCAGGATCAGGTGCGACTGCAAAGCCAATGCGCGCGCAATGGCCACGCGCTGCTGCTGACCGCCGCTGAGTTCTTCGGGCATATGACCGGCCCAGGGCGTCAATCCAACAGCAGCCAGGGCAGCCCTGGCGCGTCGCCGCCGCTGAATAACGTTCAATCCCGGCAGCCGCAACGCAAGATCAATGTTTTCCAGCGCCGAATAGGTCGGCAGCAGGGTTGCGCTCTGGAAGATGAAGCCGATGTGTTTGCGGCGCAGCCGTGCGCGGCGGGCGTCATTCAAACGCACGATGTCCCGGTCCAGCACGGTGATCTGTCCCGCGTTGGGGCGGTCCAGCGCGCCGATCAGGTTGATGAGCGTGGTCTTGCCACTGCCAGATGGCCCGTACAGTGCCACCAGCTCCCCCACGCGCACATCCAGGTCCAGCCCGCGCAGCACATGCAGGCTGCCGAAACTGCGTTTGACGCCGCGCACTTGCACGCATAGTTCATCTTTCACTCGTGCACCTCCTGTGCCTTGGCGCGCCCGTTGCGCCGGAACAAGCGCCGCCGGTTGGTATCGTGTGATTGTTTGTGCGGCAGAATGTCCTGCAAAAGGGCATCCGTATCGTCGGCGAGGTCCTGTTCTGGGCGCAGCAGCACCCCTTCCGGACGAATTTCGACCGCCACGCGCACAGCCTCCGCCAACTGGGACCGCACGGCAGCGGGCAGTTGGATGCGGCCTTCCTCGTCGAGTTGGGGTGGCGTTTCATTGGCCGATTCGGTCAAATCCTGGCCCAGCGCCCCATCGCGCAGCGTCAGGGTGCGGGCGGCGTAGGCCGCCATCTCCATGTCGTGCGTCACCATCAGGATCGTCAGCCCATAACGCTGGCGCAGGTCGGCGATCAACTGCATGACTTGCGCCGCGCTGTCCCGGTCCAGCGCGCCGGTTGGTTCGTCCGCCAACAGCAAGTCGGGGTGGTTGGCCAGCGCAACGGCAATCGCCACACGCTGCTGCTGGCCGCCGGAAAGCAGCGCCGGGCGCTTGTGCGCGTGTTCCGCGATGCCAACTGCGGCCAGTAGTTCTTTGGCGCGCCGCCGCCGGTGGAAGTGTTTGGTCCCAGCCATCATCATCGGCAGCGTGACGTTGTGGTGCGCCGAGCGGTGGAACAGCAGGTTGCGTCCGACTTGCTGCCATACAAACCCGACCCGGTGCAGCCGGTAGGTGGCCAGCGCGCGCCCCTTGAGATCGATCAGGTTCGTATCGCCCACCGTTAGCCGCCCCGCCGTTGGTGTATCCAGACCGCCCAGCAGGTTCAGCAGCGAGCTTTTGCCCGCGCCACTGGGTCCCACGATGGCTACCATCTCGCCGCGCTGCATGGTGAAGTCGATGCCGCGCAGGGCCACGATTTCGTGATCGCTGACGGTGTAGGCTTTCACGACGTTTTTGCAGTTAATGTATGGTGCGCTGCCACCATTATTCGAAGCCATGACTATCACTTTCGTCTGGTTGTTGCACGCTAGGGGGCGACAACGATATCGCCTTCATTCAC